>CAKZVJ010000079.1 GCA_937923345.1 uncultured Saprospiraceae bacterium | reverse complement strand
AAGTCACGAAACCATAAAATGACTCTTTTGGCGATATTTTTCATTTTCTCAATCCACTGATGCTCAGGCATCACTAAATTTCGAGAATAAAAAATCTCATCCAAAATAGCCCATTTTCTACAATCCGCTACTTTCCGGAGCGGACTCAATGGTGAATTATAAATGAGCTAAGTTGCAGGGGACTAGGTTTTTAGGGATCTAGGTTTCTAGGTCTCTAGGTCTCTAGGTGCCACAATATAGTAGCTAATTGCTAAAAGCCAATTGCTAACGGCCAAATAGGTATAATATGAATATTGTTAGAGCTACTATTAAGGACCTGAATACAGTCGCTCCATTATTTGATAGTTATCGTGTGTTTTATAAGAAGGACTCTGATCTGGGAGGAGCGATGACATTCCTATCTGACAGACTTAGGAATAATGAATCCGTTATTTATCTCGCTCAGGATGAAGAAGGCAATGGGCTTGGTTTTATTCAACTATATCCCCTATTCTCTTCTACTCGTATGTCAAGACTTTGGTTGTTGAATGACTTGTTTGTTGCGCCAGATGCTAGGCGACAAGGAATTGCAAAACTTCTGCTGGAGCGTGCTAAAGAACACTGCAGAGCTACCGATGCTAGAGGCTTTTTCTTAGAAACTGGTGTAGACAATAAAGAAGGCAATGCACTCTACCCTGCGGCTGGTATGACACTCAATGATGATCATAATTTTTATTATTGGAATGTGGTGGATTGAGGGGGATTAAACTAGATGGTCACCATTTGTAGAATGATGACCATTTAGTTGAATGAGTTCAAAATCCAGATGCACAAAAATATACACCTTCATAAGGCGCACATAATCTGGACCTATTCTTTTATGAATTTTCCTTTGTATAATATATGATCTGCATCGTTAAGCGTAAAAAAATATGCTCCTGAAGAAAGTATGGACATGTCAATAGCTTGTTTCACATCCAGCAACTCCCTGCTCACAATTTTAATTCCTTGCAAATTGTAAACATTTAAAAACAAATCAGCCTCTAAGTCAATGTTCTCAACAAACATCACACTTCCGACTGGGTTGGGATAGATTTTTAAATCAGCAATGGGCGTATCTGAAAGAGAGGTGGTCGCTTCTCTTTCAGACCAATAGTATAAGGTTAGATCTACCTGAGTATTTATATTAGTTTTTCTACCAAAAGATAAAAGTTGGTTTTCTTGTCTTAAGAATGATGTAGGATTTGGTGCAAAACCTGAAGAGTAGGGAAATATTAAATCATCTCTAGTACTTTCAGTATTATAATCATATTCGGTTGTCAAGACTAAACTGCTTCCATCTGTTTCATTAATTTTGGAAATCAAGTTCCCAAAATCATCAAAACTAAGTTCTTCTCTTCTCGTTTCCGTCACCAATTCATTATTAAAAATTTCAAACACAGAAAACACCTTTTTGCCTTGATCTTCATAGGTATAAAACACTCTATAAGATAATTCTTCCATGTTATCAACAATATTATATGCTAGGACATTTTCTAATCTCTCAGTTGTATCATAGGTAAATTCTCTTCGTTGTATAATTTCCTCTGTGTTATTTTCATCTATATTATACAGTACAATCTCTTGCACATTATTATTTACATCATATATGTAGAGCTGTTTAGTTCTTTGGATTTGTTGGGTTTCAAAATTGTTCCGGGTAAAAATAATTTCTTCAACTAAATCATTTTCATCATAAAAATAGTTCAGCTGCAACCTTTCCTGAAGCGAACTATCCACGAGAGAATAAAAATTATTTTGAATACTGTCAAATAAAAAGCTGTCGCCTTGATAAAAATAAACCACATCATCTGGTATACCAAAATTAGCTTTAAACTGCTTTGATGAGAGCCTATCTAATGAATCATATTGAAAAGCTTCAACCCTACCGTTTCCTTAGGTGACAATGCTATCCAAAACAAACATTTGATTACTTCTTGAATTGATATCATCATACTCTACTTTTTGGTCGGACAACAAGGTCATTGTTTTTTGAATTAATGCGTTTTCTGGATGCGAAACGTGGCCTTGATAAACGGACTCCATAGTGCGAGATTGACTGTATCCGAAAAGATGTCCAAAAATTATAAAGGCGAGGGTTAGATTACTTAGTCTAGTTTTCATAAAGTTCTTTTTTTTAAAAGTACTTTATGGATATTAATTATCAAAAAAATAAAAGGCACCAATTAAGACTTTAAAATATTCTTAACCTTTTTTCCATTCACTACAGAAAGCCAGTTAATATTTTTAACACAGAATGTCGACTCCAAAATGAAAATCTATAATCTTATAAAATGATTTTATCAAATGAACACAAGCTTGTAGGGACAGCCGTAGAAAAAAACCTGTACCCTGCAGTGGTTATGACGCTCAATGATGAAAACCTTTTCTATTATTGAAATACGATGAATCGAGCGCATAGCAATTCAAAGCTTGGGTCAGTTATCTATAGGCTGTGTAGAGTACCAATAATGTTTCATTCTTAACATCACTCGGCTGAAAAGTATTCGTTATGCTGGTACCGGCTCCAGTAAGTGTACCCTCTGTATATTCAGCTTTGATTGTAAATCCGTTGGTATCAAAACTAGAAAAACTAGCTAGTATCTTTCCCAAATCATCTCCGTTTTGATGACCAAATCGAATCCCGATACAGTGTGCACTAGAAGAGAATCTTGAGATATCGTTTACGGAATTTCCATGTGCGCCAGAATAAATAACTTGTTGTGTAATTCGGTTATTATCATCTCTAGCAAAACCGTTCATTGAGCCATGGGAATTCTGTAATCCTTGTACATTGTTGGCGACTCCATTATCACTATCAATATTTATATCCTCAATATTTGCATGAGCCATGAATGTGATTTGCGAAGGCTTGAAGGGCAAATCATTGATAACATGATCTCCATCCCCTTTGATAATGAAACTACCGACATAGACGCTAGGTCCGCTGATATGTTTTTGCCAACCATAGACACTTGAATAAGAATAGATGCAGTTTTCATCTGTATCGTATAATACCATCCCATCTCCTGGACTAGTAATAGCGTTTCTTTCCGCAGAAGTTACCGTTATTAAGCCTAACAAATGTTGTGCATCAGGGACTTGGCCAAACATAAAAATTGGGAATAGAAAAACGAAAATGGTCGCTAGCTTTTTCATACAATAGGGCTTTATACAAAAAACTAAATCAAAGATTTAGCCAGTCCTAGATCATCTGATGTTAAAGTCGCAATCCTTAGCTAGTTTAGCGCGTATAAATAATGTTATGGACAGATTTTCCAGAAAGAGACTGTAGATATATACCTTATGATTGCATAAAACCTTTTCAACTTGTTCGACTTTTGTATGTCATTCTAGTGTAAACCATGACTTCTAAAATGGCTACATTGCATTTATTGCTTATCTTGCTTTTGAGCGCAAACGATAGAAAATGAACTTCTGCTTCAAGCACATTTTTATATTTTCCATAATAGGGTTGTTATTGGGATCATTGTTTTCTTGTAGAGATGATGAAGACGATGGAATGGACACCATGCCACTGATAGCGAATATTAGTGTAAGCCACGAACTCAATCCAAGTGCTTACGCTCCCCTATCTGCCTTGCTTAATATCCAAGTAGATACAGCAGCTAGTTTGGAGGTCATCCTAAAAGGTAGACGTGGAGAACGGTCAGATTATTCCATCAGCACTGGAGATATAGACACAAATCACAGCATAGATTTGCATGGACTGTATGGAGGTCATGACAATCAGATCGAAGTCTATGCTAAAGACGAAATAGGAAATACGATTGGTTTTGCACCGTATTCCATTCTAACAGATTCTTTAATTGGAGATATGCCAGAGGTGGTCGTACAGCATGAAAGTCTCCCTGAGGATCATCCTGTTTTTTATTTAGTAAATTATTTTGGTTACGAATTTACACCTGTCCCGCAGCGTCCTTTTCTTGTTGATCAATTTGGGGACATTCGATGGTTTTTAGACTTCTCAGAAAATGAGGAGCTAAGAAGCATAAATATGGACAATGGGGTATTTCATATGCAGAACAATGACATCGTCTTTTCTGGTACGGGTAGGGATGTAGTTTATATTGCCGATTTATTTGGGAATGTAAAACAGCGGATTCCGCTGGGTGAATATACCTTCCATCACGCTGTAGTGGAAAAGCAAGATGGCAATATCTTATTGACTGCCAACGAAAAAGGGCAGCCTACTGTCGAGGATATTATATTGGAACTAGACCCCACATCGGAAACTGTAGTCCATGTTTGGAATCTTAGAGAATCACTAGATCAAAATAGAACGATCCTAGCATTTAATGATAGAGATTGGATTCATGTGAATGGTTTGGTCCATGATGAAAGAGATAACAGCATCATCATAAGTGGACGGTACCAAGGACTCATAAAACTCAATTATGATAATGAAGTGCAATGGATACTGGCTCCTCATAAAGATTGGGCTAAAGCCGGCAATGGTGCAGACTTAAGCAGCTTCCTTCTCCAAGCACTAGATCAAAATGGTAATGCTATAATCCAACAAGATGTCATGGAAGGAGACCTGCGTACGGCCGACTTTGACTGGAATTGGTATCAACATTCTCCCATCATTTTACCCAATGGAAACTATATGTGTTTTGACAATGGACTAAACCGACACTATGGCGCTTCTCCTTTATACAGTAGAGCTGTTGAGTATTCGATAGATGAACAAAATAAAAAGGTACAACAAATCTGGGGATATGGGGAAGAACTAGGCCTAGCGGGATATAGCCGTTCTGTCTCCAAGGTAAACTTTGTGGAGTCCGTAAACCATGTTTCCTTTACGCCTGGTGCTATTGCAGAAGCGGGTACCCCGCATGGTCGCATCATCGAGGTAGATAAATCCACAAAACAATTAAGGCTTGACCTAAGGGTGAATGCGCCACAATCCTTGAGTACCATCACATTTCATAACGCGCAGCGGTTTGAGTTTAAATAAATTTGAGTTGAATTCTGGATTAATTCTTTATGAACTTACTGGTATACAAAACCTGTTGCCCATTGCTCAGGGTCAAAAAGTAGATGCCTTCTGCGAATGCTGAAACATCCAACCTATTTATATTTGGGAGTTGAGATGATCCTTAGTGTATACTTTACGCCCTAGCACATCAAATACTTCTAAAGTCAATTCCTCCTCAAGTCACACTTATCTAGGGATTATCTTTCAAGGTTATCTCTCTCCCCTTTTGGACAAAGGATAGTAGTCAGCCGACGGTGCGAGGTGTACAGGCAAGGTGCGAGGAGGAGCCCAAAGGGCCAAAACGAAGTGTCGTGACGAATAGCTAGGTGCCGATTTTCCATCGGCATGGCCCCAGAATCAATGTACAATTCATCAATTTTCAATGTACAATTCTTAATGTACAATTCTTTATTAGGAATGACATGGAGCCAAGATTCTTAATACCCTTGCACTAAGGGCTAATTCATTAAAAATGAATCATCACATCTTGCTCATTGTAAATTGAAAATCAAAAATTCTTCATTATACATTGATCATTGCACATTGAAAATTGATCATTAATCAAACCTTCTCCGCATACAACTCCTCTCGCAACTTCTCTACCTTATCCGACTTCACGTAGTCGTTGTAGTCCATCAGCTGATCGATGATGCCGTTAGGAGTGATTTCTATGATACGATTGACAGTAGAAGCAATCAACTCGTGATCATGAGAAGACATAATCAAGTTGCCAGGAAAATCCTTTACTGCATTATTCAAGGCCGTGATAGATTCTAGATCCAAGTGCCCTGTAGGTTCATTAAGCAACAAGAAATTCGGATGCGCCAACATGATTTTACTCAACATACATCTTACTTTCTCTCCCCCACTCAGTACAGAAGACTTCTTATAGATATCGTCACCTGCAAAAAACATTCTACCCAAAAATCCACGGATAAATTGCTCCTCCTTTTCTTCACTATACTGACGCAGCCAATCCACCAATTCGAGATCGTTATCTGCCGTAAAGAATTCATCATTTACACTAGGAAGATACTGCCAAGTGATGGTTTGCCCCCACTCAATAGTACCACTGCCTAAGTCTCTTTCACCAGCCAGCAATTCATAAAAAGCGGTCACTGCAGTAGAGTCGGCACCAAGCAGGGCAATCTTCTCGCCCTTATTCATAATGAAAGAGACGTCAGAGAACAAAGTCTCCCCTTCTTCATTCATGGCAGACAGATTGTCTACCCTCAGTATCTGATCCCCCACTTCACGCTCCGGCTTGAAGTTGATAAAAGGATACTTACGCGTAGACGGTTTGATTTCTGTGATGTCCAGCTTATCCAAAGCCTTCTTTCTACTGGTCGCCTGCTTAGACTTAGAAGCATTGGCAGAGAAACGCTGGATAAACTCCATCATCTCCTTACGCTTCTGCTCATTCTTTTTATTCTTATTCGCGATCTGCTGCGCCATCAACTGACTAGACTGATACCAGAACGAGTAGTTACCCGTATATGATTTGATCTGTGTATAATCGATATCCACGATGTGCGTACACACCATATCTAGAAAGTATCTATCGTGAGAAATCACGATTACTGTATTCTTAAAGTCCGCTAAAAAATCAGACAACCAAGTCACTGTTCTTGGATCCAAATCGTTGGTAGGCTCATCGAGCAACAACAAATCAGGATTACCAAACAAGGCCTGCGCAAGCAATACCTTTACCTTTTGCGAACCATCGAGCTCACCCATCAACTTATGATGCAGATTTTCTTTGATGCCCATATTACTAAGCAATTCCGCTGCATCAGACTCTGCCGTCCAGCCGCCCATCTCGCCATACTCATTCTCCAATTCTCCGGCACGAATATTTTCCGCTTCGGTAGCATCAGGATTCATATAGATGGCATTCTTCTCCACATTGATATCATAAAGCTTTTTGTAGCCCATCATCACCGTGTCTAGCACTGTGTGCTCCTCAAACTCATTGTGATTTTGCTTCAGCACCGCCATACGATTTCCAGGCTCCAAAGAAATGGAACCATTCGTCGGGTCTAGGTCTCCAGAAAGCAATTTCATAAATGTGGACTTCCCTGCCCCGTTGGCACCAATCACGCCGTAGCAATTCCCTTTCGTAAACCTCAAGTTTACTTCATCAAATAATGGCTTCTTCGCGTATTGAAATCTTAAATTATCTACCGTTAGCATTCGCTATTTTTTAGTATTGATTTTATTAATTTACTCTTCGTCCCCGGTTCTATTATCCGTCATGTTGTGAAACACGTTCATCACGTCGTCATCTTCTTCCAGCTTACCGAGTAGCTTATCGATATCTTTCATCTGCTCCTCGCTGATCTCCTTCATCGTCGTCGGGATTCGCTCAAAACCGGAAGACAAGATTTCACTATCCATGTCCTCCATCGCCTTCTGCAAAGAACCAAAAGACTCAAAAGAACCATAGATCATAATGCCCTCATCATCCTTAAATACATCCTCTGCACCATGATCAATCAACTCAAATTCTAGCTCCTCCAAGTCCTGACCAGAATCTGCAATCTTAAAAAACGAAAGATGATCAAACATAAATCCTACCGACCCAGTCGTTGCCAAGTTTCCATCACACTTATTAAAATATGAGCGCACATTCGCCACTGTCCGCTGGTTATTATCCGTCGCCGTCTCGACCATCACCGCGATACCATGCGGCCCATAGCCCTCAAAAGTCACCTCCTTATAGCCAGTTGTATCTTTATCGGATGCCTTCTTGATCGCACGCTCCACATTATCCTTCGGCATATTCGCCGCCTTGGCATTCTGTATCACAGCACGCAGCTTAGAGTTAGTGTCCGGATCCGGCCCACCTTCCTTCACAGCGATCACGATATCTTTACCGATACGAGTAAACACGCGCGCCATTTTACCCCAGCGCTTCATTTTTCTTTCTTTTCTAAATTCGAAAGCACGTCCCATAAAAAGTATTTGTTATTAGTAGAGACAGGACTTCAATAACTAACCTCAAAGACTTGCTCTCATTGCCCTATACTTCCTTAAAAAAATAAGCCATAGTAACCACTATGCCTATTTTTTTTAACTCGTCTAAAACAATGATAGCCGCCTCTTTTAGGGCCACTTATTAACACCCTGTCTCTAGAAGACCACAAAAATACGCCGAATACGCGATAAAGCCAAGTAATTTAGACCTGCATTTTGGTCACAAAAGGTGGGTTATAGCCATGTTTTGGGTAGATTGGGCAAATTGTGTGGGGCCATACCGACCCCGATTTTGGCTACGCCTGCATCGGAGCGGCACCGCGTCGTCCGCTGTATCTCGTGTAGAGACACACAGCAGTGTGTCTCTACACGAGATGCTGCTACCACCGCTTGTCCTGACGCACTCCGTGCTCTGTGTTCCGGCTGGCGCCTTCAGCTACTATGCGCATATGAATTTTATCTCTATTTCTGGAATTGATACTATAGTGGCACAAAAGCAGATACCGTTCCCTCTAGGTCCACCTGATCGTCCGTACTCATCTTCAATGTGAAATCGTAGCGATTAGAGTCAAAGACTACATTGTCCAAAAATGATTGGTCAAACTGGACCGTCAAGCGAAAGCCCATACCAGAGTAATCCCCGTCCATAATAGTAACCCCCTGTCTACCTATGAGTGTTGTACCTCCTGGTATCTGTGCCCCGTCCAAAGTTATTGCTTTGTCCAGGGTCAGCTCTACCGTATTTAGATCGATTCGATTCTCTATTGGGTTATCACAAGTTATCGCATAGGCAGAATTCACTATTCCCAAATCTTGAAAATTATCTGACAGCGTCAAACCTGGTTCCAGGACCACGGAGAATGGACCTGATATAGTATCTACTGGAAATTCTGGTCCTAGCAAGAGGCCTTCATTGATAACAATGGCACCACTATCCGTTATCTGATGATCTCCTAAACAACAGCTTTGGATAAAAATCGCTGTAGAGAAAATCATTACATAGAATAGTACTACTTGCTTGAGTCTTTTCATTTTTGTTATTTTTTCTTAGGTTAGTCATGATACTATATTAGTCATGGTACTATAAAGATAACGAATTGAATGCTATGCTTGTACTAGGCTAATATGTTAAATTTCAGATATATAGCAAAGTGGCCCTCGAAACCTTGATGGAAATGATATGTTATTCTTTTATAGATAAAGTAATTCGCCATCATGAGATACCTATTCCTTTTTTGCATTAGTTTTCAAGCTTGCTTCCTTCTGGCGCAAAACAAAGCAGACATCAATTTATTGGACACCGACTCGACTTGGAGAAAGGAGACTCTGTTTTTCCCCTTCCCTTTCGCTAGAGATATTGATTTAGAGGGACAGATAGATGTGCGATTTAGCCAAGGCTGGTCCGACCAAGACAGCCCGCTCTTTTGGTCTTACGCTTTTGCTTGGGATATCACTCGCCAGGAAAAGTTTTCGGAATCAGAGATCGAGCAAATCATGGTGAGCTACCTCGGCGGTCTTATGAAGGCAGTCAACAGAGACAAGGATTTTACGGTACCGGAGGCCATGGCTGTTTTCACAGCCCAAGATGTCGACGCCAATACTATTGCTTACAAAGGAAAAATAAGAATGCACGATTCTTTTTTCTCTAAAGAGATCGTAGTCCTCAACGCAATTGGCGAATATCATTTTTGCGAACAAGACGGAAAAGCCAAACTACTATTCAAGCTATCTCCTCAAGACCCAGCGCACGAAGCCTGGGAGTATTTGAATGAAGCAAAGTTTCAGGATGGTGTTTGTAGGATGCCTTGATAGGTTTTTCCTACACCCTCCCCATCAATTCCTTCATACTAATCACTTCTGCAAACTCTTCATGGAGGCTAGCCAAGGCCGTGTCGTGAATCAGATCGGCAGAGAAAACTTTGCCATCCAAACCTTTTCTATCAAAGGTAGCCGTAGCGTCAGAAATGAGTAGCACATCAAAATCTAAATTTCCTGCCATACGGGTGGTGGTAGAAATACAGTGATTTGTAGTCATACCCACTATGACCAATTTATTGATATTCTGTTTGTCCAGTCTTTCTTTCAAATCTGTGCCGATGAACGCGCTATTTACTTCTTTTGTGATGACTGGTTCGCCTTCTATTGGCTTGACTTCCTCCTTGATTTCAAATCCTGGATGTGATTTATGCAGTCTAGAATTTGGATTTTGAGAACTGTGCACAATATGGAAAATTGGTAGCTGGAGCTCTCGCCATGTATTCAACAAACTCGCACACTTTGATTCTGCGTCTTTGTTATTTCTATTGCCGCCCCAATAGGCTTCTTCATCAAATCCTTTCTGCAAGTCAATCAATAAAAGGGCTGTATTTTGTTCTCTCAATTTCATTATGTGCATATTAGTGTTAAGAAGTTATCTACAAACTAAGCATTCAAAATGTTTGTAATTATAGTTTTAAACATGTTGAGTCCTGTGGGAATTAGTTCATCTGGGAAGTCATAGTTCTTGTCATGTAGCGAGGGTGTATCCTGTCCAGCCCCTAGTCCAAACATACCGGTTTTGTAGTCTTTCGAAAACCAACCAAAATCTTCCCCAAATTTAAAAGGATAGGAGCGTTCTGCCTGCTTTATACCTAGTGATGTTGAGGCATTTCTAATCATCGTATTGCATTCAGAATTATTTGCTGCTGCTGGAAAATATTCAAACCAATTGACAGTATGCACTAAACTTTCTTCAGCACAAATATTGGCTATGATTTCTTTTATGTACTCTTTTAGCAGCTCCATTTTTGGTGTACTCCAAGTACGGATCGTATAATGCAATTCTCCTAAGGCTGGAGATATCCCGTAGTTCTTCTCTCCCATGGATATATGCACTGGCGTCAGTACAGCAAAATCACATTGCTCAGGATGCCTTACGTTAAGTTCTTCTAAGCCTGAGATAATTTTAGCAAGTGCCAATGCAGGATTGAGTCCTTTATCAGGTTCCGCAGCATGTGCCTCTTTGCCTCGCAAGACAACAGAGAAACTCAGTACTTCCGCTGAAAATCCATTGTCCATAACCAATACCTTGTGTAATTCTTCTCCCGGTATATTATGCAGTGCAAATAGATAGTCTAAATCAAGCTGTTTAAATCTATCGTCTTGAAGCATTTGAGATGCCCCCTTTCCATTTTCTTCAGAACCTTGAAAAATCAATGAGACTTTTCCTTGCGTAAAATTTTGTTCAGCTAACCAAGCGCTCAGTCCAGCTACTATCGCCATATGCCCATCATGCCCACACTTGTGTGAAACGCCTTTGTTCTTGGATTGATAAGGCAAGTCGTTTTCTTCTACAATGGGCAGCGCATCTAATTCACAGCGGATACCAATGTTGGACCCAACATCACCAAAGGTATAGCACACCACCAATCCATACCCACCAACATTGCGTAAAATTTTAGTAGGATTAAATTGCTGCACAAAAGCATCTATTCGACTTACAGTTTCAGATTCTTGAAGAGACAATTCTGGATACTGATGCAATTTCCTTCTTAAGCGTATTAACTCGTTACTCATCTTATGCAAAATAGTGATTTAGGATTACTATTACATATCTTTTCAAGTATAGTTGATAACAATCTGAATGTCTGCTTAGTCTATTGCTGTCTCCAAATCCAACGGTACATTCCTACTAAATGCCGTCTCAAAAGAAATGGTGGTATTGGTCCCCTCCACCCCATCTATTGTATGAATGTTCTCATAGATTATATCGCGCAGATGGCGGTTGTTACGAGCGTATATCTTGACCATAATCGCATACCGACCAGATATATTTACACACTCTACAATCTCTTTGATTTTGCTGAGTTTGGTTTCTACCTTCTTTAGCAACTTCGAATCCGACAGCATGATCTGAGTATAGGCCGAGGTCCTAAATCCTAGCTTCCACGGATCTACGAGATACTTTGCCTTATCAATAATGCCGTGCTCGAACAATCTTTTCATACGCTGGTGCACTAAAGTATTGGAAATCTTCAGTTTTTTGGCCAATTGTATGTAGGGTATCCGTGCATCGACTGTCAATTCATTCAGTATTCTGAGGTCAATTGGGTCAAGTTGATTCTGTTTCATATATAGTTAACATTAAATTGATGATATGACACAAATATATCTATATCTGAGACATATTGACTTAGTAACGCATTAATAGTGGCAAAGTATACACTTTTACCTCATTTTTGCGTCATAACTATGAACAACAGATTTAATCTATAACAACAAATTATTTAAAACTTTTGACATGACAGCAAAAGCAATTTTATCCGTAACGCTTATCTTATTTTCAGTGATTGACATCATCGGTAGCTTACCTATCATCATCAACATGAAAAAGGAAGGCGTGAAAATCCAGGCTGGTTTAGCAACCTTGGCCGCTGCGACCATCATGATCGCATTCTTGTTTTTTGGAGCAGGCATTTTGAGCCTCTTCCATATCGAAGTGAGTTCATTTGCACTAGCAGGTGCATTGATTATATTTTTTATTGGACTAGAAATGATATTGGGTATCCGTTTCTTTAGAGATACACATGATGATGGAGGCTCTGGAAGTATCGTACCCATTGCCTTTCCACTCTTGGCAGGTGCGGGTACGCTGACAACAATCATCTCGCTGAAATCTGAGTACGACAATTTCAGTATCATGGCTGGCATCGTCGTAAACTTGATCATCATCTTTATCATTCTAAAATCGACTGGATGGCTATCTAGAGTGCTTTCGGACCAGGTCACCTCGACCCTGAGAAAGGTATTTGGTATCGTCTTGATTGCCATTGCTATTCAGATGTTCAAGCAAAATATAATGTTATAAAGAAGTAGATAATATATTTTGTAGAGGCTGCACAATTAACATTGTGCAGCCTTTTTTTTTAATATACATAAAAACAGCAGTATCTGCATACCTTGGCAGCCTCCTCTTTCTTTTTCAGCGTCAGGTCCTAAAACAGCGTAACAGAAAAATTTACATAAGGATGCCAAGTAAAGAAAAGCAATACATCGTCAAACAAATTGAATTTATTGGTCATCACCATTGAAGTGAATAGTTATCCTGTACTATATCAAGAGGCTTTGTTCTATATATTTTTAGTGCGAGATTTCAACTATAATAGCTCCTTCAAGCTTGTTTGAAGAATAAGAAATAAATAACAGAAGATAATTTTGTATTAAAACTCCAAAGCCCTACTTTTGAAATTAAAAATTTGGCAGTAATCCAACTCATAGCTTGCCCCCGTACATTATCTACCGCACTCATGTATGCTTTCGCTCAGCGCAAAGACATGGATGTAATAGATGAACCTTTTTACGCTAATTATTTGCTGAGATCTGGAAAAGACCATCCTGGTCGAGATGAAATACTTAGAACACAAAGTACAGACCTAAGCAAACAAATAAACAGTTTTGAGCAAGGAAGCAAGGAGCACTTATTTGTAAAAAATATTGCACATCATTTACATGAGGTAGACTTAAACTACTTACAAGACTATCGCAACATACTATACTTAAGAGATCCTAGAAGAATCCTTACCTCGTTTGCCAAGATCATTCCGAATCCCACTATCAATGATATCGGAATAAAGGTATTATTCGAAGTGATGAATACACTAAAAAGAGAAGGAAAGTCCTTTATTGTTTTAAATTCTTCGGATTTACTTGCTAAGCCGATAGAAACACTTTATATCCTTTGCAATCATTTGAATATTCCATTTGATGAAGCTATGTTGAGCTGGCCTGCAGGCCCAAAACCTTACGATGGATCTTGGGCTAAATATTGGTACAAATCATTGCATACAACAACAGGATTTGGCAAAGAAAATATAAGTCAAGACCCCTTACCTTCGCATTTGGAAGACCTTTGTGCTGAAGCTACTTTCTATTATAATCAAATCATACCTCACGCACTAAAAATAAACTAATGTTACAAACATCAGACCCAAGAAATAAAAACATAAAAGTATACGTAGGCAATAAAGTACTTTCTAGAGCAGAAGCCAAAGTGAGTGTCTTTGATTCTGTAGTTCAAGGTGGAGATGCTGTATGGGAAGGGCTGCGCTTATATCCTCAAGGTATCTTTTGCCTAGACCGTCACCTACAAAGACTGGTAGAATCTGCTCATGCTTTATCCTTTGAGGCAGTTCCTTCGAAAGACGAAGTCAAGAAAGCGCTCTTCGACACTTTGAAGGCAAATGACATGACAGATGAAGTACATATCAGATTGACCCTGACTAGAGGCGAAAAAATTACCTCTGGCATGGATCCTAGACTAAACCAAAGTGGTTGTTGCCTTATCATACTGCCTGAATACAAGCCACCTGTATATGACAATGCACATGGCATCTCTGTTATCACAAGTACTATTCGAAGAAATTCGCCTCTATTCCTTGACTCCAAAATTCATCACAACAATCTTCTGAATAATATACAAGCCAAAATCACAGCAAATGTAGCAGGTGCAGATGCAGCGCTTATGTTAGATAAAGATGGTTTTGCTGCTGAGCTAAATGGAACGAACATTTTTATCGTCAAAGATGGAATCGTTAAAACACCTCATGCACATGCTTGCCTTCCGGGCATCACCAGAGGAATCGTATTAGAAATATGCAAAACCAATAATATTCCGGTCCAAGAATGCAATTTATCCCTAACCGAGTTATACAATGCAGATGAGTTTTTCTGTACAGGCACCATGGGAGAACTGACACCCATCCACACACTAGATGGACGAAAGGTACCACGCCTAACACCCAATGAAAAAGTTTTGCCTAGGTTGATAAGCTATTTTGAAGGCTTGAGAGCGCAATATTGTGAATTGAGCTAAATAAGTATTTCACCTTTTATGTAAAAAAACACTTTATTCATTTTTCTGCAATAAGCAGTTTTAAACATAACACTATCAAGCTATTGCTATCGGTAGCTACTAGATAAGAATCACCCCGCGCTCCCGGTAGAAGCGATACGCAGTAGACTAAGGCTATCATGAAGGAAGGAGACGCGACGGATGCAGCGACAGCGGAATACTAGCGACGACTATCCTGAATATAGCGATAGCCTGCTGAGTACAAGCGGATGACGGGTAAAAGCGCCCAAACAAAAATTCAATTACCAAAATCCAAGATTTTTCCTGACCTTAGTGGCCAAATATAGCAGTAATGACATTCGACTATAATGAAGTAGCTATTGATAAGATGATCACCCATATCGTGGGTAATTCTGACCGTAGTGAAGCTTTAATTTTTTCTGAAGGGTATACCGAATATTCAGACGTTGCAGAAGAGTATCTGATCAAATATCTCTTGCAAAAATTTAATGCAGAAGACTTATATAGCTTTGACCCTGAGAAGGAATTTTCAATCAATAAAGTATTCTATATCGCAAAGAGTATTTTTGAAGATCCCAGTCAGATGGTTAAATATTCAAAAGAGCTAGCCAATCTGTTATATGCCAATTCGAACCATCCCAAAATAAAGGAATCTAAATTTCATGTCGCACTTTTCAACAACTTAGTATTGGGCGATGAAGTAGTTACTGGCCTGGGTATGTTTAAGTCCCAACTCGAAACTCCTTTTCTACGCATGATGCAAACGGGTGGACAAGTAAAGATCACCTCTGAAATGGGTCATAGTATCAATGGTCTTGACAAGGGGGTCCTAATACTCAATGTGGAAGAAGAATATGGATACAAATGCCTGCTGCTCGATGTCAAAAATCCAGCCATGGATACGCGATACTGGAAAGATCACTTCCTCAAACTGCATGCACTGAACAACGAATTTCATCAGACTACAGAATTCATGAAAATCACCAAAGACTTCATCGCAGATAACATGAATGAAGAGTTTGGCATCAATCGTGCTGACCAAATAGATCTACTCAACAAGAGTGCAAACTATTTTAAAGAGCATGACAGATTTGAGAAAACCGACTTTACCGAGGCGGTTTTTGTTCAGCCAGAAATGATAGAATCATTTAACCAATACAACAACCAGCACAAACAACGTGGTAGCGTGGAGGTAGAAGACTCTTTCCCTATTTCTAATCTTGCGGTGAAGCAACAAGCTAAAATATTCAAAAGTGTTCTTAAACTAGATAAGAACTTTCATGTTTATATACATGGAGATCGCAGCAAAATCGAAAGAGGAAAAGACGAGGCCGGAAGGAAATTTTACAAATTATTTTACGAAAGAGAAGACTAAGAAATATGCTTAAGACAATTGTTTTTGGAATTATAGTATTCATCACATTCAGTCAATGTGGGGATGGATTGTCAGGTGGTGCACCAGTAGATAAAGTGGTAACCGTTCAATCTGCGGGCGCTAAAAAATCAGCCGATATGGGCGCGACCAGTTCTACCAGTAGTATGAATGCGGAGCAAGTCGCGAAGGCAAAAGAAATCATAGCCAGTGTCTCAGACAAAGCGCTGCAAGGCATAAACCCTAAGAAAGTTTTTAAAACTAACTGCGCAAGTTGCCATGGATTTACTGGCAACCTAGCCATCAACGGCGCAAAGGACTTGACGAAATCTAATATCTCTTTAGAGGAAGCAGTCGCACAAGTATATCATGGACGTGGTTTGATGACGCCCTACAAAGATGTATTGAGCGCAGCAGAATTAGTAGCGGTATCCAAGTACACGGAAACGTTGAGGAAGTAATTAGTAAATAATTATAAAGGATAAATTATACGTTATAAAGGTCTGCTTTGCCGAAATGCAATAGTATGAAAAGGGCGCAAGCTCAACAAGGGGCCATCCCTGAATATCTACAAGGCAGCGCTTATTTATCGACCAGCTTGAAATAAATAACATCACTGGTATTCATATCGGCGTTGAGGATAAAACGCTGTTTGCTAGCGCCATCATCTACTATGACCGCGACGGTATTGGGAGATACCTCTCCTAGATTATGTGCATAAAGAATCAGATAATTAGGCACGGCCTTGTCTTCATCCAAGACGACATCTATCTTGTGTTGCTCATTTTTGAGGGTATATTTTTCTAAAATATAATTGCCGTTGTAATTGAGCGAAATGATGTCCCCATCATCCCGTTGATGATCGTATACCGTGATGCTGATGGTTTTGCTTTTCACTTTTATCTCCTCCCCTTTTTTGACGTTGCGATTTTTGATCTTCTTGATTTTATTTTCATCGTCCCATATCAGTTCCACAGGTCCACGATTCTTTTGAGAAAAACTCACATTGTATGTCGTCGCCACTTCTGACTCAATCATCTCTTCATCTACCTTAGTCAAGTGAATGCTCCCTGGGCTACATGGTACGTCGCTGACATGCCCGACTCCCTGCCAATCCCCCTTGAGATGCATCTCGCTACCGATACGATAAAAATCTAGCCGAGCAGTCTTCATACAACTTTCTATGTGTCGCATGCTTCGATGCGTGTTGATATAACTCAACATGGATTCGTCTTGATAAAGCAATTGCTCACCGTTCCAACGACCAGAAAATTCTTTCTCAAATGAAAGATAACCTTGATTATCCGCAAACTTGGCTCGACAAACCATGAGGCCTTTTATTTTATTTCCCGACTGTTCTATTTCAACATGCAGCTTACCAGTCATGTCCTGCAACTGCGGTTGTCCTTTCCAAGTCAGCTGAGTAATTTTCGCCTCCCAGAGACCAGTCAAGTCTGCGCCTCTTGCTCCTTGATCTTTAGCCAGCTCCTTGGCTGACTTTTTTGGGAAATTAATTTCTACCTGTGCGTGCAAGATTTGGCACGCACAGATAAAACCGAGTACAAGACTCTTCATCAATTGCCCAGCAAATCGACTGGTATTTATCATCTTAAAACTTTTTCTGAATAACGAAATGGAAACTTCTATGGCGCAGATTTAGATTTTCGAAAGCTTCATCTCCGACATAATAAGCTGCATTCAGTACACTATCAAAGCTTCTCGAAAATAACAAACTAATTGCGAACCCTCCTTGATTGAAACTAAGCGTTCCCCCTAAAATATATCCCAAATCTGTTTGATTGAACGGCTCTGCCTCTCCATTCTGTGCAGGAAAATCTGAGAATGCAAGCTCTGTAGTATTTCCTCCTGCGCTCAACTCGCTCTTTCCATTAAACTGATATGCATAGTACAACCCGGCATTAAAATAAAGGCCTAAACCAATTGGTTTTACCCCAGCTAGCAGCTGCCCTCGAAATTGATTGTGCGTAAATCGCTCTGAATCTAAGGCTGTAGAACGCGTATATCTTTGACTGTGATAAAGCAATTCGGGTTGGATATAAAACTTGCGATTTAGATTATATCGATAATACAAACCACCCTCCCAACTAAATTCTTGGGCGAATTCTCCCGCAGCACGATTTACCACAGCACGACTATTTCCGAGACCTATCTTCAATCCAAATCTCACTTTTTGATCTTTGCCATTGATGGTTTCTTCAAGAATATCTATAATCTTATCATCGTCCTTATTATTAGGGGGTGTTGGGCTTGGCGCAGGCGCCTTTGGAGTATCTTTGTTTACCATAGGAGCTTTTCTTGGCTTGACTACAAACACAGGTTCTAGGCCACCTTCCAATCCATTGACGTCTTCGTACACTTTCCAAATAGCTACCTTGTCTTTTCCAGGCAACACTTCGCCTACATCTCCTTTAAAAGTTTTGGCATTCAATGACCTTCCACTATCCATTTTGAAGTCGAGCTGTACATCATACGCAGTTCCTTTTTCACCTATCAAATCATAGGTTACTAATACTTCTTTATCCGTGGTGGCCACACGCACGTTGGTTACCTCTTGTGCGATGCCTACAACAGCCAATAATAAACAAATTAAACCTGTAAAAATTGATCTCATATTTTTCATAACGTTCTTTTTTGGTTTTCAACTTTGGTAGTAATAAATGTAGGACGATGTAACTAATTATTTGGTTACACGGAAAACCATAGCTCAACCTGATTTTAAAGATAAGTACATTTTTTTAACCATTCTTTAAGAATAAACTTTGGGCAATGTAATAAATAGGATTTGTGGGGGCCTTCCCCTCTTACTATAGTACAGCCTGGATAGGCTGTGCTATAGTAAGAGGGGTCGCTATGTTCCATGACTCTCCCGGATGTCGGGATCGGTGCTTCGCACTTCGGGCTATCGCCCTCACCATTGCACAGCGCTAGTCCGTTGGTTATTTCATATGTATAAAAGGACTACTATCTATGGTGAAGTACCTAGCATTCAAATGCTTGATAGAATCTTGCTGGGTGCCTATCATTATTTCAAAAGGAGTATCTAGAAGGTGCTGGTCTGGTTTTTTATCTAATACGATCACTGCACTTTTTTCCTTATCCCCTAAAGTAGATAAAAAAAGTGTCTCGAAGGGTACTGACCAAATCAACCAATATTTGTCCCACACTGCTGAACTGGTATCGTACACCAAATTTCTAGAGTCAATATATTCAATGTCAGACATTTTCTGCTGCATGTCCTCCATCCGATCCGTATAAAATGATCCTACGGATGCTATTCGATGCAATCCAAAAAAGATCAACGCAACAGCCAATACATTTCGAAAGACTAAAAACTTGGCATCTACTATTTTGATATAAACCAAAGGCAGCAATACAATCAATGCCCATAATCCATAATACCCTTCTATCATAAATAGATAAGGCTTATCGATATACGCATTGAGCTGAGCCACAAAAACAATCCACACTATGCTAGAAAGTACCAAACAAGCAAAGGCCAAAAATTTCTTTTTTACCAAAACATATATCCACATAGACAAACAGACCACTAAGGGAAAAGCCCATTGTGTCTCTACATAGCGCCAAAAAATATCCATAGTATATAGGTCAACAGTACTTCGCAATGCATCTAGACTAAACGTGTTTTGCTGAAAGCCCTCAACGACCTTCCCTTCATAGGATCCTCGCTCGGTCAATAAATACTTGATAACAAAAAGTACAAGCGTTGACGCCAGCCAGATCATATGATTCCAACTTAACCAACGCTGCTGCATACAATAATCAAAAATGATAACCACACCTAATGGGAAAAAAATCAGCGGATGTCCCAAATAGCAAAGAGACAAAATTAGCATCCCCAATATCGTATAGGCTCTCTTCCCTAGCCAGAGTAGTTTTTCCCTATCCACGGTCATCCACGCTAACATTAGCGCCACAAAGGCCATAGACAAATACACCTCTGAGATGGCACTGTAAAATTTATATCTAGTCAGAAGCACCAATACTAGTACGATATATAGACCGCCCGCTTTATGCTTTAGAAAATGTGTAACAAATACAAATAGGCTATACAGAAAAAGCACCGGCGCAATAGATACCAGTTTTAGAAAAGTAGGTAAGCTAACTCCAAATTTAAGTCCAACAATGGGCATCCATTGCCAGAAATAATTGATCCTTCGGTCATGGGGAATATAAAATCCCTCCCGCAAAATCATCATATAGCTATATAGAGAATTGTCAAAAACAGTGCTTCGCTCCACCCACAAGTACCCTGCCATGCACAAGATACCCAGCATGCCTAAATGCCCAATAAAACTGAGTATTAAATCCTGGCTTTTTTGATGCAACATGTTTTGAAGATAAGGACTAGATGCTAGGTGTTAGTTATTAGACTACCGTTCATAATTCACCATTCATAATTACACTACGCGTTTCGTACTACAATTCTTTGCCCATCCATTTCAGCTACATCGCCATCTCTCATCTTCTTGCGCTTTCTGGATTCTACCTCTCCGTTTACTATGACCAGACCATCCTCTATAACTAACTTGGCATGTCCTCCGCTCTGCACCAACTGCATCAATTTCAATAGTTGGTTGAGTTCTATGTATTCTTCATGAGCCCTGAGGACAAATATCTTTTCGGACATATCTATTTCTATTTTGAATGTAAAACCCCAAAGTTACTACAATGATTAGGACATCGGGTATAGACAGACCAGCTTTGGTATTTAAAAAGGGGATAAGAATTCGGTTTACTCAAACATAAAGGAGAATCAACGCACGCTGATTCTCCTTTATCTTTTTTGCTCACAATATTCCTTTACCTAGTTGTCTGCAATATATGCATCCAGTATTTCTGTCAAATTAGGCTTTGGTATTAAACCTTGGAACCGCTCTACAACTTTCCCTTTGTTAATAAACAAAATTGTAGGCATAGATTTAATTTTGAAGTGCTTTACCAATCCTGGGTTAGCATCCACATTAATTTTCGCAACTAGTGCTTTACCTTGATACTCATCTGCAATCTCATCAATAAAAGGTCCAAGCACTTTACATGGCCCGCACCAGGAGGCAAAGAAATCTAGCAATACTGGTGTTTCTGACTCCGCCACCAAATTATTAAAATTATCGTCTGTTATATGCGGAGCATGAAACTTAGGTTTTTTCTTTTTCCAGAACATTTAATCTATTTTTTTTGAACTAGTCATTTCTACAAATTTTCCATCCTAGAATATCAATCCTGAATAGGGATTCCTTTATTTTGACACTTTTGTATTGCACTTTTTGCAAATCAGTACGTCTCCATTCTTTTCTAGCTTGATTCCATCCAAGTGCGTCTCGACAAATTTTGCAATAAATGCCTTTTTACCTAGGCTATCTTTTATCTCATTATACTCCTTAATTATTCCTTCGTACTCTTGCTTACCCCAACAATTTGGGCAAACAGCAGCCTCAAATAAACTGTCACTATCTATCTTCTTTCCAATTTTGAAGTAGGATTCTAACTTTTCTTTAAAACTCATATTTTTAAAACTTTTAAGACCACAAAGCTAGTCTTTTGTACAACATTTTAAACAATGTAGCAAATGAAATAGTTTCGAAGAGACCAAGGTTGATTGAGTCGAACCTTGTGATTATAAATAGAATGGTGCGCAATGCACGCAAATGCCCCCAGGAAGAAAGAAAAAAGTAACTATGGCTTGTACTCCGCAGAGATAAAAAGCTTTTCATTTTCAATACTCAATTCACCCGATTTCATTTTTATGGTGAAGGTGACATCATAAGGAATGCAGTCAGGTTCCACTAAAAATTCAATCCATCCATCCACTTCAAAATCTACTTGGTGCACAATCTCAAACGCTTGGGTAAATACAGTTTTGGTGCGTATGAATCTTACTTCTTTTTCAATATACGGATCTTGTTCAATCTCCGAAGATGGAAACTCCATCAATGCTGAGGCGGCTTTGATGAAGCGATTCTCTTGTATACTACTTGTATAAGGCAAGTAAAAATTATCCATAGAAAAAGGCGAAATAATATACGCCCCCTCTAAAAGATCTAATGTAGATACCAATTGAAAAACACCCTCTGATAAGGGCACTATCTTTAGGTCAATCTGAAAATTTCCAATTCTATCGGGAGGATCGGATGGTACAGCCATGAGTGGAAAGTCGACTTGGGCCATACTAGTAGACAAAGCCATCACGAAGCCTAAAATAATAGTAATACTCCTCATCAAGTACTGATATCGCTTTATTTTCACCCTTACAAGGTAGGTCTTTATAGGGAATTCCGAGTAAATTTCTACAAAAACAAAATCTCAAAAAAAGCAATCCGGCTTATACTAGCTTGCACGAAAGCCACTCCTAAGCTTTTTATACTTGAATAGGAATGAACTTAAACATCTTTGTCATTAAAGCAATGGTGCTCATTACTTAATGTGACTTGGGTTAAACAATCTTGAACTACAAAATTAGAGGTTTACTAGTCCTTACTGGACAAAGAGAGAGGCAATGCTTCCGCATTTTATGTTAAAAATGAGTAATTTTGATTCTAAATTTTAAAGAAAATGCGTGCATTTTGTTTTTCTATTTTTTGTTTATTAAGCCACATTCTCTCAGCGCAAGTACCTTCATATCTCATAGAAGGTACTGTAGTGGAAGCAGCTAGCGGTCAAACCATAGAGTTTGCTACGGTAGTTTTACATGATGCTGAAACTGAGGAGATTCTCACAGGAACAACTACAGAGGAAGGTGGCAAGTTCCTCATTGAATCAGTGTCTACATCGGTATACCTAGAAATCAGTTTTATTGGATATGAAAACGTGTATGTAAGAGATATCCAGTTTTCAGGGACAAAAGCTATTCTTGAACCCATTCAACTGGGTGCTGAATCAAAAGTTCTCGAGCAAGTAGTGGTAACTGCAACAAAGTCAAGCACTGAATTCAAATTAGACAAACGGGTATTTAATGTGGGTACAGATTTGAGTTCTACTGGTGCAGGTGCCTTGGAAGTACTCAACAACGTACCTTCTGTGAATGTAAGTATAGAGGGTGCTATCACATTGCGGGGAAGCAGCGGCGTACAGATTTTGATTAATGGTAAACCTTCTGTCCTAGCCGATGAAGAATCCAATGCGCTCGGCACCATTACTGCTGACATGATAGAAAAAATAGAGGTCATCACCAATCCCTCTGCCAAGTATGAAGCGGAAGGAACAGCAGGTATTATTAATATTATCCTTAAGAAAAATGAGAAAAAGGGGCTAGTCGGATCAGTTTCCCTTAATACGGGTATACCTGCCAATCACAATATAGGATTTAGTCTTAGCAAACGAACAGAAAAGTTCAATCTCTTCACACAAATGGGAGTTGGCTACAAGGAGCTAATAACAGATGTAGAAAACAGAAACGCTGACTTCGCCAATGAACGAACCATACTTTCTGATGGTGAAGAATTTAGAAATGAAAACTATTATAACCTTATTTTAGGAACCGATTATTATATAAATGACAACAATATCATTACGCTTTCTGGAAGTTTTGCTTATGAGATAGAAGATCAACCCTCCGCATATGACTTTTCTTTGATAGACCAAGGTGACAACTCACTCATCCATGAATGGCAGCGAAGGGAAGTCACTGAAGCTACCAATCCAAAATTGCAGTACGAACTCCAATACAAAAGGGACTTTACAGACCATGAAGATCATGCTTTACTTTTTAGTGCAGTAGGCAATTTTTTTGGCAAAGACCAATCTTCTGTTTTCTCTGAAAACACCTTAGAAGGCGTTGGTGATTTATCCAATCAAACTACAGCCACCAATTTTCAAGAAGGTAAGTACACGTTCAATTTGGATTATACCAAACCGTTCAAAGAACACTGGAAGGTAGAGACGGGCATCCAATATTTATACAACGATGTATCCAATGACTTCACTGTAAGCAATCAAGATGATAATGGAAACTTTGTTGTTGATCCAAATTTCACCAACGTGTTTGAATACTTGCAGAAAGTTTTTGGGGTCTATGGTACAGCCTCTTATGAGGACAAAAAATGGGGCCTAAAATTGGGACTGCGCTTGGAAAACACAGACCTCAACACTTTTTTAGTAAATACCCAAGAGACCAATAATCAAAACTTCAATAACCTCTTTCCTTCTGCACATACTTCTTTTAAGGTCTCAGACAGGGTGTCATTACAGGCGGGATATAGCCGCAGAATCTACAGACCTAGACTTTGGGATCTAAATCCATTTTTCAATATCAGAAACAATTTCAACATTCGTACGGGTAATCCAGACTTGCAACCTGAGTTTACCGATTCCTATGAAGTAGGAAGTATTTTTATCTATGAAAAGGTGACCCTAAATGCCACGGTATATCAGAGATACACTACTGAGGTCATTGAGCGCATTTCTACCTTTGAAGACAATGTCAATATACATACGCCTCTGAATATCGGCACCAACAATACCCTAGGCGCGGAATTCAATTTTAAATATACTCCAATAAAGAAAATAACATTTAATGGCAACTTCAATTACAACTACTTTATTCGGAAAGGAACCTTTGAAAATCAAGTATTTGACTTCAGCGCTGATAGATGGTCTGGAAAATTAAATGGAAAATACAAAGCCAATAAAGCGCTGGACATAGAAATAACGGGGCAATATGAATCTTCGGTGCGTACCGTACAGGGCATCAATTCTGCTAATCTTTTTGCGGACTTCGGCTTGCGATATAAGTTGAAAGGTGGCAAATCCGTATTTAGTTTTAGTGTTAGAGACATATTTGCCTCTAGATTTAGAGAGAGCTTAATCAGCGGAGATGATTTTGAAATCTACTCTTTCAGAACAAGAGGAAGATTTATCGCGCTTGGCTATAGCTATGCCTTTGGTAAGGGGGAAGCGATAGAATTTAAAGGAGGTGTTCGCAGAGGTGGTGGACGAAGAAGATAAAAAATCGCGACAAGCGCCTCTAGGGGGGCTTGTTTTACTTCTAAATAGACCTTTATAGGGATCTACAGAAATATCATAATTCATTGAGATAAAAGGTTATACATCTTAAAATCTCTAAATGATTACCTCATTTTTAATATTATTGCTTTAAAAACGGGGTGATTCTCAGACTCAATTTGTCATGATTTTTAAAAGAAAATCACGCCAAATTGGTTCTTGCTACCCCAAATACCCAGGGTTTCCACCCTGGGCTATAATAAGGTCACCCCCT
>CAKZVJ010000078.1 GCA_937923345.1 uncultured Saprospiraceae bacterium | reverse complement strand
CTTACTGGCGCGAATATTTGCCTTAGCTAATGTATCCACTATGTGTTCGTCTCTGAAGTTAAGCGCAATTTTCAGCTTCCTTAAAATGATATTATTATTGAGTGTCTTTTCGGGTTTCGGTGATGGACCTTCTCGCTTGCCTCTTCGGTCTACTATCAAACCATTTAGAAATATGGCTAGTTGTTTATCATAGATTCCTACATGGTGTTCATCATCCTCTTTCTTAAGCCAATTGCTAATTTCTGCGCGTGTCACCTCCTGCCCTCCTAGCGCAAAAAGCTTCATCATAGTATCATCATTGAAGTTGAAAGCAAATCGCAATCTTCGCAATATATCGTTGTTTGTCATGCCTACTTTTCTTCTGCTTTGATTTGATAAATACCATCTGATTCGATGCGAATCAACTTCTTTTTGTATAGTGTTCCTACCGCTTTTTTGAATAGTTTTTTACTGATCCCAAAGGTCATCCGTATGGCGTCGGCATCACTCTTATCGTGGAAGGGTAAGAAGCCACCCGCCGCTTCCAAGCGCTTCCAGAGTTTGTCCGCATTTGGCGCTATACTTTGATGCCCGATAGGGGTCAGGCTGATATCTATCTTACCATCGGGGCGGATCGGTTTGACATAGCCTTTGAGTTGCTGACCGTATTGCAGTGGTCTAGGCAGTTCACTTTTGTATACCAAACCCGCATACTTTTGGTTTATGATGACATTGTAGCCCAGTTCAGATTCGTTGTACACCATCAGAGCCACTTCGTCTCCCATTTTTAAGTCCTCATCTGCATGATGTTCCAAAATTTTGTTGATGCGCGTTGTACCTACTAGTCGCTCGGACTTATCGTCGAGGTACATATACACGACATAGTGCCGTCCTTCTTGCATACTTGCCACCTGGTTGCTATACGGGATAAACAAATCTTTATTGACTCCCCATGCGCAAAATGCACCGACGTGATTGGTATCATTGACCACCAGCAGTGCAAACTCACCGACCGTAAATACAGGCTCTTCAGTAGTTGCCACGAGTCGGTCTTCTGTATCGCAATACACAAACACCCGCACCTCCGCATCGATCTCCATTTCTGGCGTGATGTACTTCTGCGGCAGCAATACCTCATTCGCTTCTCCATCCTCCAGATATAGCCCTTGCGGCATTTCTCTACTCACTTTTAGAGATTGATACTCTCCTATTTTTATCATGTAATTGGGTTTTGCCAGTGCATTATTCAGTCCTTATTTTTTGCGGATAGATTTGAGATAGATCTTTTCTACCCTTTCCCTCGCCCAAGGCGTCGTGCGCAAAAATTTTAGACTAGACTTGATGGTCGGATTGGATTTAAAGCAGTTGATATCAATCTTGGTGCTGAGATGCTCCCATCCATAAAATTCCACCAGGTGGTTTAGCATATCCGCCAATTTTACGCCATGCAGTGGATTATTAGGCTGCGATTGAGGTGTCTTTTCTCGCACAAGTATTAGTCTAGCAGTTCATAATCGATGTGCAATTTACGCAGCGCGCGATAAGCAGAACTCGTATTCTTACCCCCTACTTCTATCTCCACTGGGCTACCATCGAGCAGGATATCCGTCGTCTCTCTCGCCGTCCCATTATCCATCATCGCCATTTCTTCTAGCATTTTTGTGATGGCTCTATGATCAGGTCTGGGCGCATCGCAGGAATTCAATTGAATCTTCATAATCTATTATTTATACTGCAAATATAGTCATTATTAGGTGGCTTATCCTAGATCCTCAGAGGTTTTGGATTTTTTGGGCGTGCCCCTTTCTTCCGCTGAAAAAGCGTCATCCAGGGTCGGGTCATGCAGTACTTCGCTATCGCTACGGTGCTACGCACATCCTTCGTACCTCAGGATTACTTTCTACCCCTCACGCGGTTTATTCGTGTATTTGTTTATTCGTGTATTTGTTTATTTGTTTATTTGGGAAACAGCGCATTTTGTGTTTGTGTTTTATTAATTGTGATTAGTTCGCTAGGGGCTACTATTTGTCACTCCATCCGGAGCTCTATTTTATTTTCATAGGATTTTGCTATTAATATTTTACTCCCGATAAAAAAATCGGGACAAGCTGCGCTACGGCAATTAGACTTCCAGTAGAACAAGGGTAAATTTCAATAGTCCCAAAGACTAGATGCTACAGCGTAGCATTATATTAATAGCACTATAATTCCAATAGGAAAAGAGCTCCGCTAGGAGTGGCATGTTTTCATTACCCATCAAATTTATTCCCTGTTTAGAGGCAGCGGCAAAAATAAACAATTTCAGCAGAGAGGCATTTTCTACCTTTGCCTAGACAAGACCTTTATCCATCTATAGGCTTGCAAGATCAATATAGGAGCGGCGTGCACCATGGCGGGCTTCCAATGATAATGTATGAAGGCCCAGTGTAAGAATGCGCACAAGGCAGCCAGATAACCCCAGTTGTGAATCTTCTTCCAGCTTGCTTTTAGCTTTATTACCCAGCTGTCCGTACTGGTGATAGCCATAGGAATCCAGATAATGAGCGATACCCACGCAGTGAGCATTCCAAACTGAAACGACTCTGCCATGACTTGGCTGGTCGGAACTTCTATC
>CAKZVJ010000077.1 GCA_937923345.1 uncultured Saprospiraceae bacterium | reverse complement strand
TCTCCAGCTCCTAACTTCACATCTAACACATTAGATGCACCAAGCTGTACTACTTGGGTTCCATAACCCGTGTAAGACACTTCAAGAGCTGTAGCGTCTGCAGGAACATTAATAGAGTAGCTTCCATCAATGTCTGTAATTGTACCTGTTGTCGTCCCAACGACAATGACACTTGCGCCGATTAATGGCTCGCTCGTATCAGTATCAATGATGGTACCCGAAATAGTTCGTTGTCCATAAGAAACAACTGACATGACCATAAATGCCAACATCAGTAAAGTTCCCTTATGGAAATTGTCAAATTTGATTTTCATACAATTTCAATTTTGATTAATTATTATTAAAATGATTATAAATATCTCTTTGTCAGCGCATAAGAAAGGTAAATTTATCCAGTCAAATGCAGCATTTTAGTCTTAGTTTCAGCCTGTTTTATAAGGATTATAATTGATCACAGGCTTATATGTGTACATTTTACAATAAATATAGAGAGAAGTATATTAATATAATAATATGTCAGGAAAAAGTTACCAAATGGGTACGACTAATACCCACCATTCTATGTACCTTCACTAGGCATAAACTCAAATGGTCAGATACGCTTGAAAGATTCTATTTTTACATCTCTTATTTACTATTGCCTCTTTCTTGGTGTGTTATCCGCCCCTATTCCCCTTGATGCTCAATCTTTTGGATTTGAGTTTGATGAAAAGGTAAGTGCAGAGTCTATTCCCTTTGAATACATTAATGGATTCATTGTTATTGAAGTCCTGTTTAACCAAACATTTCCCCTAAAATTTATCGTAGATACCGGCGCGAGCAATACCATTATCTCTAGAAAAGAAATTGTTTCTCTCTTCAATCTACCCTATGGTCGCACCTTTGAAGTATATGGTGCGGATCTAAGTACAGTGCTCTATGCGCACCTCATCAAGTCTGTACATCTTTCCGCAGCTAACCTCATTGCACCTCACCAAGACATCCTTGTTTTAGAAGAAGACTACTTTGATTTTCAAAGGATTACGGGTCTAGATATTCATGGTGTTATAGGTGCAGATATGTTTAGACAAAACATTCTAAAAATCGACTACAAGGCTAGAAGATTAACTGTTTACAAACCTAAAGCTAAACAATTAAAGCAAAAAAAATACAAAGAAATTGATATGGTGATCCAAAAATCAAAGCCATACATCATTGCTAAAACTGAGCTAGCAAACAATACCACTATTGATACCAAATTATTGATTGATACTGGCGCTTCCACTGCATTACTTTTGGATATAAAATCTGACGAAAGCCTTTCTCTTCCTGACAATATTATCTCTGGAAGTTTAGGGTTTGGGCTTGGTGGATCCATGCAAGGATACATCGGTAGAGTGAATTCTTTAGCATTCGGAAAGTATACCTTGGATGATGTAATTTGCCGATTTCAAGAAGCTCCAATAGACACTGCTAAAAATTTTGTACACAGAAATGGTATCATTGGAAACTATATATTAGACCGATTTTCTATCATAATTGACTATCCTGAGTCGCGTTTTTTCATCAAACCATCTAGAAAATGGAAACGCAAATTCTCGTATGATAAAAGTGGCATTAACTTTATTTCCATAGGGCTTCATGAGCGAACATATTACATAAATTCGATACTCGAGGGCTCCCCTGCGGATTTGGCGGGGCTCCAAGCTGGTGATGTAATCCGGAAAATCAATCGTCTGCCTAGTGGATTGCTCAGTTTTAACGGCATTAACCGTATTCTACACGCTAAAGCGGGCAAAAAGGTCAAAATCAAAATCAAGCGTGGAAATCAGATAATTAAAGCGCAATTTAGGCTCAAAGACTTGATTTAACCTCGCTTTTATTGATATTATATTGTATATTTGCAGCCATTTTAAATTAAAAACCTAATACTATGTTTGCAATATTGACAATAGCTGGTCAGCAATTCAAAGTTGAGGAGGGTCAACAGATCTTCGTCCACCAGTTATCTGCCGAAGAAGGCGACAGTGTTACATTTGATCAAGTTCACTTGATCGGCGGTGATTCTAGCGCTAAGATTGGAAAGCCTGTTTTATCAGGTGCATCCGTTAAAGCTACTGTTCTTGGCCACGAAAAAGGCAAGAAGGTGGTCGTCTTTAAGAAAAAGAGACGTAAAGGATACCGTGTAAAAAACGGTCACAGACAACATTTTACTAAAATTAAGATTGACAGCATAGCAGGTTAATCCAAAAAAACATTTAACGATGGCACATAAAAAAGGGGTAGGTAGTACGGATAATGGACGTGACAGTAATGCGAAACGTCTTGGTATCAAATTATACGGTGGTCAGTTGGCTCGAGCAGGGAACATCATTGTACGTCAAAGAGGTACTCGTTTCCACGCTGGAGAAAACACATACCTAGGTAGAGACCATACTTTACATGCCGGCATCGACGGTCGTGTAGCTTTCAACAAAAGAAGAAAGAACAGAACTTTCGTTAGCATCATTCCTTTAGGTGACGGTGAAGCGCTAGTTCCTGCAAAGCCAGTAAAAGAGAAGAAGCAAAAGAGTGCACCAATCGCACCAGTAGTTGCTGAATCGAAGCCAGTAGTAGAAACTCCAGCGCCAGTTGCTCCGCCACCAGCGGCTAAGAAAGCGGCGAGCGGAGATAAGATCTCTTTTGATGGTAAGAAATATTTACCAGACGATCACAAAATCGTAGAAGGTATAGGCCCAAAGATTGCTGAGCTCATCAAAGCAGATGGAATCAATACTTGGGCTGAACTAGCAGCTACAGATGCTAGCAAAATCAAAGAAATACTTGTTGCAGCAGGATCAAGATATCAAATGCATGATCCAACAACTTGGCCTAAGCAGGCTGGTTTAGCTGCAGAAGGAAAGTGGGACGAACTCAAAGAGTATCAAGATTATCTTGATGGCGGAGTCGATCCTTCAGCGTCAAAAAATTCTTCTGAAGAAGAATAATTTTCGCTATATTTACAATAGTTTTAGTTTTCATAGCTTTATATTTTTGTTGGGCCGTGCTCTGTTGAGTACGGCTTTTTTTATTTCATCAACAAAATGAATGGCTTATATATTACGGCTTTTACTTTTGTATTTCAGTAGCTTATGCTAGAGTAGTCATTTCTCTTATCCATTCTTTTTCTTTTTTAGTAGGGCGATGCCGTTGGCCCGAGCTGTACATGACTCCGCTTCGCTTCGGTCCCGATAGAAAAAATCGGGACTGTCTTTCAGTAGACATCATTACCATCTCTATCGCATTAGATCTAGGTTAAGATGTAAGATCTCACTTCAATAAATAATAATCTTAGTAATAGGGTATTTCTTCTTTTGGCATAGGGGTAGTAGTGGCACGCAGGGACTAGAGTGGACTATGATACAAGGAGTCGCGAAGGCTCGACGAGGTACGAGGAGAGACAAGAGCCGACTATGTATCATGTCAACCATAGCACTTGAAGGGGCAGAGAATTAATAATTGTCTGCTTTAGACTTACTCTTATTGAGCTATACATCGTTAAAAAAGTGCGCCATAGCAGAACGGCTATGCCTTACTTTTTTGCCTTGTCTAGCACAATAATAGTTACCTCTACAAATAGCCCCTTATTAATGCCCTGCCCCTAAGTAGGAACGGATGGCCCGCCCTAGTTCGCTTTTTCACGCACTAGGGATCCCCCAAATTTTCAAAAAATTAAATGGGCAAAAAACTGCCTTGCACCACCCAACCAACTTGTCCATTTTCTAGTTTCACTTTTTTGTACTCCCCTATTTCATCGAGGATAAAAAGTTTGACTCCCGGTTCTAAAATCATAATCGGGTCGTTGGCTTCCTCCGGCGCAGATTTTAGCGGTGTATCAGTAGGTAGCACTATGGCCGTGTTATTGCTGTGCTGAAAGTTTGCCCTTGACTGACTGAGCAAGAAAGTCAAAATTGCAAATGCTAACACTCCCAATCCTGTGACAAAACCTTTTTTCTTGGTCTGACGATCCGCCCCCAATAACCATAACCCTAAAAAATATACAGTCCCAAATAAGCTAAGCAGGCTCAAGACGAACCAGGTGTTGGCACTCAATCGAGAATACAAATACTTCCAGATTCTACTTAGAAAGAATTCGGGAATTTTGACAATATCATTATCTAGGGCTTCTTGTGCAAGGTTCAAATTGAAGAGAATCGACTTGTTGAAAGGATTTAACTTTAGCCCTTTTTCAAAATATAAAACGGCATAAGCAAAGTCCCCTTTCTGATAATGCGCACTCCCTAAATTATTATACACTGTGACGGAGTGCTCTCCCTTTTTGAGGATCTGCTCATATAACTTGATCGCCTCATCATAGGACTTCGCTTCATAAGCTTCGCTTGCTTCACCAAGTAGAGTCGTAGGATTATCCTGCGCTGAAGCATGCACGCAGGCGAACAAACAAAATAGCCAAATGATAAAATTATTCTTTCGCATGCTACTAAAATAAGTCACTAAAAATTAAGGGGCGCCGTTGGATTCTCCAATCGAAGCCCTCTAGTTTGATGGCCTCATGATCTGCTTTTCGCATGGGAACCAGATTGGCCTTTGGATTGGGAAAACATTTTATCTTCTCCACTTTATTGTTTCCAAAGTCAACAACCATGTCGCTGCAAATCGTTTTATTCACTCCAATGTAGGCACCGTTGTCATCAATCAGATAGTAGACCGACTCGGCGTTTCCATACACATCCATTTCATAGACTTCATTGTCTCGAAATAAAGCGACGATGTCTCTCCCCTTGATCTGATTGTAAAAATAATTATCGGGCGAATTTATTATAAAACTTTTTTCTACCAAAAATATTGAGTCGAGTTTTCCATCCGACAATTTCATACGAATAGTATCTGCGCTAAATTGAGTAGTGTCAGACCATATAATCGGATTGTCGTAAAAATAAAAAGTAGAATCCGTCTGCGTAAATACTAAGGAATCGCATACCGCTTGGAAATCACTTTTCAACATTCTCACATCTTTGAAGGCAATAAATTGTTTGGCACTATCCATCTCGAAGTTCGCCCCTCGAGAATACTCTAAAGTATCGGTAGTCAAAAATAAGGAGTCCTCCTCCAAGATAGAAATCAACAATGTGCGCTCGCCATATGCTTTGAGATAATCTTCATCCTTGATATAGTCGGCCTGGTCACAACGTATGATTATTTGTTGGGCACTGTCCTGCCAATACACATTGCCAGTAGCCACTCCCAATCCTGTTTCTTCGTCAAAGTCAATATTCTCCGCTTCTAAATATTGTGGTGGGTTTATCAAAACGGCATTTCCATTGGTGACTATCTTTTTTGTTTTCTCATTATAGACTATGACATCTGCTTGGATAGATTGTTCTTCATCTTCATAAAATGCATTTCCAGATAGAGTGGTTTCATTTGTCTGTTGATTGAACGTTATCTTATCGGCGTTTGCCTTAGTATCACCATCCTCGAAAAAGGCGTTTCCTTCGAGGACTACTTCATCCTTAGTTCCATCGTATACCATCAGGTCGGCTTCGGCGGTTTGGGCACCTTTGAGATATTGTGCATTTTGTCTAAACTCTGCTTTGTTATTGGCAATGTCATAAAATCCTGCTTCACAGTAAATTTTTGATTCCCCTTGATCTATTCTGGTAGGCCCCAAAAAAGTAGCCACTTTTGTGCTCGTATTAAAGGCTAAGGTATCCGCTCTCAATTCGAAATCTTGATCTACTATGGTGACGCCTTCTTTGAAAAAGGCTTGATTAGCATCTAAATAATAGTAACCGATTTTACTTTGAAGCTGTGTTTCACCATCCGTCAGTATGGCCCCATCTGTATAGGTTGCAGCCTTCTTATCTAAATTGTAGGTTAGGAAATCTGTGAAGAGTTTTTGTTCATTGTTCTCTAAAACAACATCCCGATAGAGATTCGCAATTTTTCGATTTCCATTGTAGTTTAGAGAATCCGAAAACACGTTGAGCGTATCCCCTTGCTGGATGAGAACCTTACCCATGGCCACTACATTATTGGCAGTAATATCTACAATAGCGGTATCACAAGATAGAAATATACTGTCTTGGCGAAGTTCTACATTGCCCAATAACTTCCTTACATCTTGCCCATTTTCACTGAATCCTTCTGCAAAATCTGAAAAATTTATTTTGACCTTGGTTATCTTACTTGTATCCTGAGAGGGGGGTGAAATAATCTGACCGTTCACCGTACTTAAAGACAGTACCATGTAGGTGAGAAAAAGAGAAACAAGTAATTTTATGTGCTGCAATTTATTAATCTATTAAATTAGTTCTGTGGCATTTTTTCCTAGTAAACTACCTAAAGCCACCCCCATACCTCCTAGTCGAATCGCAAGTGTAATGTGCTCGCTGTGTTTTTCGCAGATGGGTTGCTTAGATGATCCTACGCCCAAAATACCACTCCATGTACTTTCTATAGTATAATCCGTACGGGGAAGCACTACTGTGTCAAGCAAATTGATAAGCGCGTCTTCTATAATAGTGTTACTCCCAAATGATTTGGTTGTTTCCCCTTTCATGTCTAAATGTCTACCGCCCCCAATCAATATTCTAGAGTCAATATTTCTGAAGTAGTAATACCCTTTGAACATATGAAATGATCCCTGGATATCTAGGTCTTTTATTTTAGAGGTGACAAGTACTTGGTTTCTTACTGCTTTGAGGGCTAGATTAGGTAGGAGTTGTTTTGCAAACCCGTTGTTCGCCATTATCAGTTCCCCCACTTGAAATTGCCAGCCATTTGCCAAACCGAGCTCGACTCCATTTGTACTTTCGGATATGTGAGTCACCTCGATTCCATTAAAAAACTGGATGCCCATGGAGGCAGCTATCGTATATAGCGCTTGCATCATTTTTCCAGGATGTAGCATCCCTTCGGCTCGATTAATTATGCAGGCGTTGATATTTTGAAATCCACTTTCTTGTATTTTGCGTGTATCTAATGCATAGGTTTCTTCCAGACCAGTGATTGATTTTATACTTTTGTTGAAATGCGGAATCTTTTCTATGCATTCTTGAGCAAAGAGATATTCATCCTTTTTAAATAGCTCATATCCTCCGCATGGATTATAATCCAATGCACCTTTTCCAATTAACTTAAATAAATGCTCTAGACCTTCATATCTGGCCGCTAACAGCTCAAACACTAAAGATTCACTGCTATGCTCTACATCATCCATTAACTCTGAAATGCTGCCAAAACAAGCAAAACCGGCGTTTTTGGTACTAGCTCCACTGGCAATGAAACCTCTATCTAGAACTACCACCCTAGCCTGAGGGTACTTCTTCTTAGCGTAAATCGCTGCGGTTGTACCAACGATCCCCGCCCCAATGATAGCAATATCGACATTATCTAAAAAGCTTGTTCTTTCCCAATAGCTAGGCTGTGCTGAGTACATAAAACGAAAGTAAATTATTATACTGTTTATTATTAAGATCTGTGAGTATTTTTGATGCAGAAAGTAGATCAATCTACAAGTCTGTAGCAAAAAATATCAGATATTCTAAACTGTAAATGGTACTAAATCCAGCTTTAGTGAAGTATATTTGGGCAAAATTAAAAATTTATGTGGCAACGTATACAGACCGTTTTTCTTTTCCTAGCTGCTTTAGCACTAGGGCTACTATTTTCTCCAATGATGGCTTTTTTCACTGTGAACGGTACCCAAGAATTGGTACAACAGTCAGAAGTAGGAATGCTAGGTGACGGAGTATTCAATATACATGATCATATCATTTTTCCAATATTGACCGTACTTGGAGCGCTAGCTAGCATTGTAGCGATCTTTTTATTTAAAAATAGAAATCTACAGCTGACATTGTCTAGGCTGACACTGGTTATGTGTATACTTCTATTGGTATTGATGGGTGTTTTTTTCTATTTAGACTATCAGTTGATTACTGCTGACTCATTGGTTAGTGGCGAGTTTGGGATATTATCTCCTGTACTTGGAATAATATTTAGCGCATTGGCAGGAAGAGGAATTAAAAAAGATACTCAACTTGTAAAGTCTTCTGATCGCTTGAGATAAGCAAAGAGAGGATTGCAAATAAAAAAAGCGAATCATGACATCATGATTCGCTTTTTTTATATCTCTAAACAAGACTACCTTAATTGGCTTTTGGCCTAGTAGAATAGTTTATTTTCAGCTGATTAGCTTTTCTGAGGGCAGTTTTGACATCCTGAACGATTCCCATGGTTACTTCACCATCGACTCTAAGCGAAGAAGTTATTTTTGATCGTTGATTCTCTGGAACTTTTATTTTGTGTTTTTCCAAGAAAATTGGAATGTCGTCCTCATCACTAATTTTGTCATTGAGTTGAATACGTGGAGAAGTACCATAGATATCTCTATATTGATCCTTAGGTTTACCAATGTAAATCTGATTAACAAGAGACTTTTTTTCTAATTTAGTCAACTCCGTTGCTTCAGGTACGATTACGTCTACTAATCTATCTGAAGATCTCATAACTGTTACCACCATAAAGAAGAATAACAACATAAAGATGATATCAGGTAGTGAAGCAGTTGATATAGCTGGTGAGGCTTTCCCTCTTTTTTTAGTAAATTTTGACATCTCTAAGATTTTAAAACTTTCACAAAATTCTCTCTACTCTTCTCCAAAGTTTGTAGGTTCAGCCTCAGATAATACAAAGGGTATTTCTGCTCTGACTTGTCGTCGAATCTCCAATGGAAGCTCATTATTGAATATTGCGTCTGAATAACCAGGCATTGTATTCAATTTTTCTGTCCAAAGTTCATTGTATGCTGCTTTCAGCTCATTGTAGACCTGAATGTATGTTTCGTAAGAAGTACCTCTATCATTTTTTAGAGATATAATGGCTTTGGTAGGCTTTTCAGCCAAGTCTTCTCGTTTTTCAGGATTCGCAATAAACTCTTTGGTTCTTTCTCTGAGTTGTTCTACCTCAGCTAATTCCCCCCTTACTAGAAGTTGATCATCAGCATTTACTAATACAGAGAATACATTTCTCTTATTCAGTTTGGTAGGATCTACCTCTTCATTAGACCAAGGTGGTAACTTTACAGTGATACCTTTATCAATATCAATGGTAGTGGTAACCAAGAAGAAGATTAAAAGCAAGAAAGCGATATCCGCCATCGAACCTGCATTCACTTCATTACTTACTCTATTATTCTTTTTTCTTTTTAACATAGAGCTTGGTTTTTACTTGAACATATTGATTACTTCAAAAATAATCATTGAACCAACGGCCACAACAGCCATTCCAATGGTGCCTTTAATAGCAGCAGAGATTCCTTTACTCAGACCTTCATCAATATTAAACTCCGTCATTGTTTCTACAATCTTACCAACAGATTCATGCTCTGCAGTAGATTTTAAAACGAAGAACGCAATAATCATGACTGCGAAACCAATGATAAACTTCAAGGAACCTTTGAAATTTGTAACTAGGTTTAGCAAACCAAAGATCACAGCTGCGCCTAAGGCAACTACAAAAAGTATCACTGTAATATTAAGACCTGTGTTTAGTATACCTGTATTTGCTATTTCTGGAGCCATTTTAGCCGCCTCTGGATTATCCAGCATAGCTTTGTTCGCGTTTCCAAGGATAGAACCTACCACAATAATTGTGGAAATAGCACCCAAGAGAAAGGCAAAAAGCTGGCCCTTTTTTGTTAGAAAATTATACATATATTTTGAGTGCTTATATTATTTAAAAATATTGTTTCTGTCCATTACGTCTACAAGCGCGATAGAAGCTTCCTCCATATTAAGAACGATTCCATCAATCTTATTTACAATATAGTTATAAAATACCTGTAAGATAATCGCTACAATTAGACCGAATACGGTAGTCAACAAGGCTACCTTAATACCACCGGCAACAATCTGTGGACTAATATCTCCTTTCGCCTGAATCTCATCAAAGGCTCCAATCATCCCGATTACTGTACCCATAAATCCAAGCATGGGAGCAATAGCGATAAAGAGTGAAATCCAAACCAATCCCTTTTCTAGAAGACCCATTTGCACAGAACCATAAGAAACAATTGCCTTTTCTACAGCAACTGGACCTTTGTCAGCGTTACGCAATCCTTCATAAAGGATACTAGCAGTAGGACCTGAAGTAGATTTGCAAATTTCCATTGCACCATTTACATCATTTGACTTTAGACTTTCATCTATTCTTCCGATTAGTTTATCAGTATTGGTAGTAGCTATGTTTAGAGTGATGATTCTTTCAATACAGAAAGCTAGTCCAAGGATAAGACAAACAAGTACGAAGGTCATAAAGGACCATCCCCCTTCGATGAATTTTTCTTTTAGCGCTTGAAAGCCAGTTGTATCAGCTGTAGCTCCCTGAGCAAGAAGTTCATTAAGTTCGGCGGACATTAAAATCACACCTAAAATCAGTAAAGAAAAAAATAACAATTTTCGCATAGTCGATTAGTTTTTACGAATTGGTTTAAATAAAGCATTAATATCGTTAAAAAATATAGATTAGATAAGCATTAGGCAAAAAAGCTTCCCTATTAAATATTACCTGACTTGTCAAGCTGATTTAAAAAGGAGGTGAACCGATCTTATTTCAATCTATTATAAAATTCATGGTTTGAGCATTAACAAAAATATAATTGCTCAATATAGATGATTCAAAATAGAACCACTATAAAACAGGTTAGCACAAAAATTACTGTCCTAACCCAAAGAGCACCAAGTAGTTTTGCGGAGAGAGAGGGATTCGAACCCTCGAAACCCTTTGACAGGTTTATACGCTTTCCAAGCGCACCTCTTCAGCCACTCGAGCACCCCTCCTAAGTATCACTAATATGCTACTTCTTGTGCAGCATACACTACCCACAAATATTATAAATAGATAACAATATTCAAAATTTTTGCTTGTCTCATTAAGCTTACGCCTTCTTTTCATTCATTTGGAAAATACGCAAGGCATTTTCAGTCGTAATTTGTGCTATTTCAGCTAAAGAGACCTCCTTGATTTCGGCGAGCCTCTCTGCAACCAATCTCAAATAGGCACTCTCATTTCTCTTTCCTCTATAAGGAACAGGTGCTAGGTATGGAGAATCCGTCTCTAAGACAATATTCTCTAGGTCTATATCCTTTAAAGTACTATCTAAACCCGCTTTTTTAAAGGTAAGCACACCCCCTATACCTAGTAAAAAGCCCAATTCAATAATTTGCTCCGCTTCAGCTACTGATCCACCGAAACAATGGAAGATGCCTCTCAATTTATCGTTCTTACATTCTCGTAGAATTCGAAGAACTTCAGGCGTTGCATCCCTACAGTGTATTACTATTGGTATATCGGCCTCTTTTGCCCAATTGATCTGTTGCTTAAATGCCACTTCTTGTTGCGCAAAAAATTTCTTTTCCCAATATAGATCTATCCCTATCTCTCCAATTGCCACAAAAGACCGTTTATCTAATTGATCTTTGACAATCTCTAGTGCCGTTTCTACATTCTCATCTACAGAACAAGGATGTAATCCCATCATAGCATAGCAACGATTTGGGTATTGTGTCTCTAAACTAAGCATTGATTCAATTGAATCTTGGTCAATATTTGGCAAAAAGAAGGTTTCCACCCCAGCAGCTATCGCTCGTTCTATCATTTCAGTTCTGTCTTCGTCAAATTGCTTTACATATATATGTGTATGTGTATCTACAAACATGTTTGTTCTTAATTTAGAGATGCAAGAAAAGAGATATTGGATGTATTAGTACATAAAAATCGGATAATTAATATTTTATTTGCTATATATTGATTGTTATGGCTGGCAAAAAGAAATATTATGTTGTTTGGCAGGGCAATGAGCCTGGTATTTATACCTCATGGGCTGAATGTTTGCTGCAAGTGAAGGGCTATCCTGATGCAAAGTACAAATCGTTTAAAACGCTTGAAGAGGCCAAGGAGGCATACGATGGAAGTTATGTAGAATATATGGCCTCTGGTACTGTCTCTAAAAAACCAATCATTTCGGAAGATGCTCGTGCGGCCATCGATTTTGATACAATTGCTGTGGATGCAGCTTGCAGTGGAAATCCTGGCCCAATGGAATATAGAGGGGTCGAAACAGAATCTGGTTTGCAGTTGTTTATTCAAAAATTCCCTATTGGTACGAATAACATTGGAGAGTTTTTAGCTATTGTTCATGGTCTTGCTTACTTGCAAAAATTGAATAGTACACAACCTATATATTCAGACTCTAAGCATGCCATCAAATGGGTACATAACAAGAAGTGCAATACCAAGCTCGTCAGAAATGATAAGACCAAAAAAATCTATGAGGTCATAGCAAGAGCGGAAGCATGGTTAAAGAATAACAAATTTGAAAATCCATTGTTAAAATGGGAGACTAAAGCATGGGGGGAAATTCCCGCAGATTTTGGCCGAAAGTAAATTTTACACTGCGTATGGGTCGTATTTTGGCCATTGATTATGGAAAGAAAAGAACAGGAATCGCAGTGAGTGATCCGCTCCAAATGATTGCCACAGGCTTAGACACCATCGCAACAAAGCAGATATTCGAGTTTTTAAAAACTTATTTTGAACAGGAGACGGTAGAAGAAATAGTAGTAGGTGAACCTTTATTGGAGAATGGGGATGCCTCTGAAAACTTACCTAGAGTGCACACTTTTATAGCTAAATTCAAAGAAATATATCCTAGTATAAAAGTAACTTTGCAAGACGAAAGATATACTTCGCGAGAAGCTAAGCGCACAATCGTACAAAGTGGAATCAATAGAAAAAAACGTAGAGATAAATCACTAGTAGATAAAATAGCTGCGGTGATAATCCTTCAACAATACATAGAAAAAAAACATTATACTTAAATGATTTTACCTATATACGCCTTTGGTCAATCTGTCCTCAAAAAAAAGGCGGCTGCAATCGATAAAGATTATCCAGACTTAGACATCCTAATAGAAAATATGTGGGAGACTATGTACAATGCAAAAGGAGTAGGTCTTGCAGCGCCCCAAATCGGTATGTCCATCAGATTATTCCTGATTGACACTTTGCAGCTCAACGAAGAAGAAGAGAAAAATCCTACTGGTTTTAAAAAGGCATTTATCAACCCACAAATCATAGAAGAATCTGGAAAGCCATGGGAATATGAAGAAGGCTGCCTCAGTATCCCTGACGTACGAGGCGATGTCAGCAGACCTGAACAAGTGACGCTCCAATATCAAGATGAAAATTTCAAGACCTACACGGAAACTTTTAATGGCATTGATGCGAGAGTTATCCAACACGAGTACGATCATGTAGAAGGCGTTTTATTCACCGAAAAACTCAAGCCTATCAAGAAGCGCATGGTGAAAAGAAAACTTGAGTACATCAAGAAAGGCAAGGTAGGCGTCGAATACAAAATGCGCTTTCCAAGACCTAAATAATCTTTTCATTTTTTTTGCGATAAGGATAGGAATCATCCGACGCGGAGACTGTAGTGACAGCGAAAGTCTACAAGGAAGGAGTCCGTGGGCGGATTTGTAGTATGGCAAGAGGACCGAAACGAACGTGGAGTGATGGATAGCCTGACTCCAGCCTCAACAACCATTAAGCTTGGTAAAAAAATAAAAGCCTCACCAGTTAATAGAAACTGATGAGGCTTTATATCGGCTGGAGATCGCCCTACATCTTTATAAACTTCTCAATCTTAGAACCTTGCTCTGTAGCAATTTCCAAGAAGTAAGTTCCACTTTCAAAGTTGCTTGCATTTATATCAAATTGATTTTGTCCATTATTTATGTCAACATTTTTTTGATAAATGGTTCTTCCCAACAAGTCGTAAACATTGATGCTCGCCGCAAAAGACTCGCTGCTTTCAAAGTTGATATTCAACATTTGACTAACCGGATTGGGAGCCAATCTAAGATTGCCAACCGAAATCAAATCTTGGACACTATTCACAATGCTACATTCTAGGGTCTGCGTTTGTGTCGCGAAACATCCTAGCTGGTTTTCAATTACCACAGATAATTCGGCTGTCCCCTCCCCCGCTAATATCTCTGCACCATTATCTAAAAGATTAACAATTTTCCAAGTGCCAGAAGCGTCCGCTAAATTCCATTGAAGGGTGTGATATTGCGTATTAAACTCAAGAATATCTACGGTAATAATATCTCCACATACTACATCGGAAGCCGTGCTCCATTCAAAGTTAGGAATTGCGTTAGTTACAAAAACATCAAATGAAGTCTGTGCATTATTGCCACACTCATCTGTCAAATCGTAATTATAAGTCACGACATAATTATCGCATTCTTGATTGTCCGTACTTGTCATAACCTGAGTAATTTCTGAACAGTTATCCTCAGCATCTAACTGTGTAGATGCTTCCCAATTGATAAATTCTTCATACGTCATTACTAAATCCTCTACCAACTCTAAAAACTCTGGAGCGTCTATATCTGCCACTGAAATTGTCTGATTGACCGATGTCTCATTGCCACATGCATCCTTTGCAATCCAAATTCTTGAGTAAATTTTTTCACAATCATTGGTGAAAAGTTCATCATTAAATACTACTTCAACCGCTGAACAATTGTCAATGAATGTAGGTGTATCAAAAACAACTTCTTCGCCACAAGATATAACCAACTCTTGGGTCAAGGAACTCGCCAAAATCGGTGCTTCACTGTCCAAGGCAAACTCAATCTGTTGCGAGATCGTCGCCAAATTTCCACAATTATCAGTCGCAATCCATGTTCTTAAAAGCATAGTGGTCTCAGAACAATTGTCTCCTTCTACAGTCTCATTAAATTGGATGTGTACATCTTGCGTACAATCATCGGTAGCAAAGAGATTAGGTATTTCAGGAATGTCGTCTCCACAAATCAAAGTATGATTCTCAGGCTCAAATTCAAAGACTGGAGCTGTATTATCCACAACTTCTATCGTTTGCGAAAATGAACTCTCGTTGCCACATGCATCCTCTGCCACCCAAGTTCTAATGGACTTCATATTATCTCCACATGCGTTATTTATAAACTCGTCAGTATAATTAACAGAAATAAGGCCGGAACAAGCATCAGTGAATTCTGGTGCAATAAATTCAAAAGAATCGTTGCACGACAACTCTATATTACTTGGTACATTGGTAAATTCTGGACCTGCTTCATCAATAAAAATATAGGTCTGAGAAATTTGACTTTCATTTCCAGTCGCATCCATTGCTGTCCACGTTCGTCTGAAACTTAATTTACCAGTACATACATTTTCTACTGCGGAATCATTGAAAGTCAAGACTACTTGACTGCAATCATCTGTCGCCATTGGCTCTTCAATATTCAAATTCTCTCCGCAAGTGAGCTCTATTTCTGAGCCGTTAGACAAAGTCAATGCTGGTGCTTGCTGATCTTTCACTACAAGTGTTTGGATAGCTTGTGATTGATTTGCACAAGCATCAACTGCTGTCCATGTTCTGCGTATAATATTAATGCAATCAGTGCAAGACTCATCAACTAAATTTTCATCCTCAAAGGTAAGTGACTCCACATTTGTACATCCATCTATGGCAACTGCTTGATCAAAAACAAAGGCATCATGGCAGGTAATAACCTTCTCTGATATTAAGGACTCAAAATCTGGTGCTTCTGTATCTACTGTTCTCTTTATTTGTGTGAAGCTACTTACGTTGCCACACATATCAGTCACAGTCCATGTTCTTGTGAGTTCTGGCAAACCAGTACAATTATTCTCTAATTGATTATCGGTAATTACTATGTCTACTTCTCCCATATTGTCATAAATAGTTGGGTTGGTAAAGTCTAATTCAAATCCACAAACTTGCTCAATCAAAAATGTGCTTTCGTCTATGATTGGTGCTTCATTATCTTCAATGGTGAGCGTCTGACTAGCCTGTGCAAGATTTCCACACATATCTGACACAGTCCATATTCTAACCACACCGCATGCCCCTATTAAGGGAGTATCTACAAAATCAATGTTGAGATGACTGATAGTAGCACAATTGTCAACACAGGTTGGCGTACCAAATATCATATCCTCCATATTATCAACTGTGGAGGACTCTGGAACATAGGTGAATACTGGAGCTTCTGTATCTGCAGGAATAGTTATTTTCTGTTGGGCTACAACTTCATTGCCGCAATCATCAATACCCGTCCAAGTACGAATCATCAATCCATCTACAGAACAGTCTCCTTGTACAAATTCATCCTGATAGGTTAGTACAACATTTCCGCAAGCAGTAGTACAAATAGCTTCTCCGAAAGTGGAATCATCACCACATTCCATAATTCTATCTTCTGGAACAAACGCGAACCTAGGTCCAGTATAATCATCAGGCACCACCCAGGCTAATGTAACTGCTGTAGAAGTATTTCCACAGGCATCCGTAGCAGTCCAAACTTTTGTGATATCATAACCAAATCCATTGTTACACTCATCTGTCACAGCACCATCATTCAAAGTTTCTACACAAGTGAGTGAAACCTCATCACAATTATCGGTTACAGTTGGCTCTTCAATGACAACTTCTTCAGAACAGAAGAATGTCAAATTAGTAGGCACATTTGTCAATACAGGAGGCTCATTATCTGCAGGGACGTTAAAGGTAACTGTTTCAGTAGTTGTATTGCCAGCATCATCGGTTGCTGTAACTTCATAAACAAAAGTGAATCCTATGTCACATGCCCCAGTTTGTGAAATAAGCGTAACTGTTACATTAACCGAACCACTGTTATCTGTAGCAATAACATCATTGGGATCTAAAACGCCATTACAACCTACTTCTGTTGGTATGAAAGTAATCACTGGCGGTTCATTGTCCACCACCCCAAATGTGACGGTAACAGAAGTGCTATTACCGCAGGCATCCGTAGCCGTGTAGGTTCTTATTGTTTGACCTCCATTGACAACATCCATAGTGGTGATCGTCACCTCACTACATTCGTCTTCTGCAATTGCATCTTCATCTATCGCGGTAGGAATAAAAGTAAATACTGGAGGAGTGTTATCTGTTATCTGAATTTCCAAAGTTTGTGTACTTTCATTCCCACAGGCGTCAGTTGCTGTAAATGTCACTACAATCGGTTCATCATGACAAATATTATCAAAATCTAAGTCTTGGAAGTCATTGGTAATCGTCACGCTCGAACATTCATCCATAACCATCAATGATCCATTGCTTGCTAGCCAAGCTTGAATTTCCATTTCAGTATTCATCCCGCACACCAAATCCAAATTCTCTCCTCCTGTAATAGTTGGAGCGGAATCGTCTTCTACACTGAAGGTAGCCGTAGTACTGATTTGTTCGCCACATTCATCTGTTGCAGTAAAGGTTACATCTATGCTTGCTTCACTACAGTCATCGTCGATGGTCGGTAGCATTGGGTTTTCTGGATTTGTGGTATACACTATCTCACCACAAGCCGCAACTTGAGCACCTCCTTGATTATCAATAAAGTCTACAAAGGCGATTTCTGGATTGTTGCTGCAAGTAGCTACTACATCAGCTGCAGGGGTACTTAGAGAAATATTTCCATCATTCATCACTTTGAATACACTCGAGGTAGTAGCTGTATTACCACAAATATCTGAAGCAATAAACTCAATAGTCAAACCCGGCTCATCTCCACAAGAAATAAATACTTCTGGATTAGCTGGGTTAGTGGTAAAGGTAGTGGCTGTGCAAAAATCAATGGCAACAGCACCTCCATTATCAGCTAGAAAGGCTTGGAAAATAGAATCTACATTTTCGGAGCAGGTGACCCATTTATCTTTTGCCTCTACTGCAATTCTAGGGCCTTCTGTTTTAATAATGTTGATGGTCCCTGTACAAGTGTTCGTTCTACCACAAGCATCTTTGGCTGTTATAATTATATCTTGAGTCTGAGCAATATCCCCATCACAAACATTCACAAAATTACTTGCACTAAAGTCAGTGGTTAAATCCATTCTATTGCCGCAAGTACTAAATACACTTAATGTATCTAACCAACTTTCGATGGTGTCGTCTAAATCCTCTTCACAATCTATATCAAATGCAGGCAGTCTGCATTGTAATCCAGTAGTATCAATATCGTTGACAAATTCAGGAACATTACCAAATACAGTGAATGACAAGGTACACTCTCCTACTCTACCACACTGATCTGTGACTGTAACAGGATAATGTAGACAGGTCAAATCACATTCTAAGCCCAATGAAGCATCATTAATAACTGGTTCTCCAATATCAAATGACAATTCAATTCCGCAACCATCTAGAGCAATAATGTCTTCAACATTAACTACTAAGTCATCGAGACAAGTTACCAATTGGCTAGGTGCATCGCTAGGTGGGCAGAACAATTCAAGTGGTCCTTGAATTATTGGATATAAAATTTGTTGGGTACAAGAACCAATATTTCCGCATTGATCCTGAAAATAATATCTTCTTTCTACAATCCTTTGATCGTCCTCGCATCCAAGTCCATTATTATCCGCTTCTTGCACGGTAAGGGCAATTCTATCAGTACAAAGATTATCCAAATCTCCTCCAGCACTTATAAATTCGAAAGCAGACATAAATGGATCTGGAATAGTGTCATTACATTCTGTAAGTTCAATAGCCGCTGGGCATCCAATTGTTACATTGGTAAATCCATTACAAGCTAAGCTACCTGAACTGGGAACATTTGCGCTTAATTGTCTAACAGAAAACTGACCTGTATACGCAGGGGGAGCCACTCCTTGAACATACACAAGAAAAAATTCTCCGATTTGGCCATTTACGTTAATTGTGGCAGAAGTAGAATTGAAATTGTTATGTGAATCACAAGAGAAAGGAGGTGGAAGGTTTCCGCATGCAGCAGATGCTTGAGCCAAACTTGGAAATGGGCCCCAAGATGCAACGCTGATAGCGTTATTACTTGTAAAATCTAATATAACATCACCTAGGCTACTAATTTCAACATAGAAATAACCACCGAGCATATTAAGCTGCCCTGCTCCAGGAATACATCCATAATTTCCTGGCACTACTGCAATATTAGTAGCAATTGGATAATCAAAGGATGGTGTTATGCATAATGGTGATGGGTCACCACAGTTTCCAGTCTGCCCTACCATTACAGTAGACCATAGCGAAAAAGTAAAAAGTGCAATCAGGAATCTCATAATATTTTAGTTTACGAATAGGAATAAAATTTTAGCTTTGTTTGAATCAGATGGCGATTGGGAGGGATATCTTCAAAAGAAATCTTCAATATCTCTTGAAATAGCCATTAAATATAGGAATTATTTAATGATTTGAGATCAAGAATGATCACAAATTGGCTATTTCTGACATTGGAAAAGTGAATTATATGTGCTAAAACGCAAAAAACCTCTTCTCGCAAGCAAGAAGAGGTTGAACAAATGAACTTTGAGACCCTTAACCCTCCATCAGGATATCTCCCGATTTTGAGTTAAAAATTTGTCTTGAGTGTTAAAATTCATAAGTGAGTCCGTTCCGAAAACTAACGGCACCACAAAATGTATCTTTTGCAATCCGTTAGCTTCCCGAATGGACTAATAAGCAAATTATTCGATTACTATCATTTTTTTGGTTGCAGCGTTAGTAGCTGTTTCCAATTGATAGTACAATACTCCATTCACTCCTAATGAAGAAAGGTCAAGATCAATTTCATTATATCCTCTGCTAAAGTTATCCTTGATTACACGAAGTTCCTTTCCAGAAATATCCATGATTCTCAATGTTGCAGAAGAAGCTTCTGGTAGATTGAAACCAATACTTGTGTTCGCTCTGAATGGGTTAGGTTCGTTCTGATACAATTCGAAAGAAGCAGAATTGTCAGTAAGACCAGATTCAGACAATACGTTTAAAGCAATGTTATATTCACCATTGTCGTTAAAGGCAGCAGCGGTAGTATACTTTGCACTAAGTTTTAGCTCTGAAGATATATCTGTTGATTGCTTAGCAATAAATCTAAGTTCGAATAATTCAGAATCTGCTACATTAATAGCTTTACCAGAGTTAGTGTTCCACGAGAAAGTAATTACTCCTTCATCAATCATACTAAATCCAAAGTTTCCATCAGACACATTAAGTGCAGATGCATTATGACCTACAAACTCAATATTTGCAGGATCAAACTCTAGAGCAAATTGCATACCTGACATGGCGTCCATATCACTTACTTGGAATGGTACTGTAACTTCTTGACCAGCAGTCATCACTTGATTGTCAAGCGCCAAAGTAGCTGTTGGATTAAATGACCTTTCATCTACATCTAAAAGACTATTTGCAGCAGCACTGTTATCAACATCTCCTAATTTCACTCCAATAAAGTTGGCAGCCATGACATCATTAGACAGATTGTTAATATCAATTACTTGTGGGAAGTTCTCCGCAAATGGATTAGCAGGATTCGTAAATACATATCCGGCGTCAACAAACAACCAAGATCTTTGAGCAGAAAATTCATTAATGGACAATAAAATCAGCTGTCTAATCTCAATTAAATCATTAATGCTTAATGTGCCGTCCATATTTACATCTGCAGCGAGTATCTTATAAGGACTATCTAAAGGTCTAACTCCTAACAAGTGTTGTGTCAGGTAAACCAAATCCAAAGTAGACACCCCTTCAAAAACTTCATTGTCCTTAACTGGATCAATAGTATAGTCATCATTCATATCCAAATCCGCGAATGCATATGAACCATCTATCTGAGTAACATACGGAGGCATGTTTTGAGAATTGTTCATAACATTTACAGTTACATCCTCGATGTCCTCATTCTCTTCGCTAAATATTCTACCAGCAATTTGTGCAGATCCAGTGGCCGTAGTACCGCAATCATTTTCTGTATCGATTACTTCGACCTCAGTTGTACAGAAATCAAAGTTTCCTTCATTATCTTGAACAAATACCTGCAAAATAAATGTGGTTGGTAATGCATTACCATTTATGTCTCTGATCAAATCGTCACAGGTAATAGCTACACTTGTGGCAGAAGGAGCTTGTGAAGGATTTGGATCATTTGCAAAAGATACTGTAACAACAATGTCTTCACTATTTGTACAATTATCAAATGAGCTTCCCTCTTCTATAAGATCATTTGCCCATATTTCTACAGATCTAGCATCACCATTCATAATGACAGTATTTACGCCTGCTTTACAGAATGGAGTTGGATTCTTCACGTCTCTTACTGAGATAGTAAAACTGCATGTTTCAGTGTTTCCACATCCATCACTAGTTTGCGCAAAAGCGATGTGATCTCCTACCGGAAATACTCCCTCGATAGAGCTATCAAAACCAGTCTCATCATCTCCGCCATCTCCAAATAAATCTACTCTCCAGAAGTAGTCCAGGTCTGTAGTACAATTATCTGTAGCAGAAATATCAACACTTACATTACCTGTACAATCGTTTGAGAAGGTATCAAAAAATTGGTCCGTACAAGAATTGAATACAGGGTTTTCAACATCAATCACATCAATAGTTTGTGAGTATCTGAAAAATCCATCGCCATCATCTTGAAACTTAAGACCTGTATCATCAACAGCGATTCCTCCATCAGTGGCAGTTGACATATCAATATTTACACAAGTATTTCTAACTTCAAATGTTCTGATGATTCTATTACAAGCTCCAGATTGGATTACAAAAACTTGCTCTTCCATGAAGGTACCTACCTCGGCACAAGTTGTTCCTGTGATAATTGGCTCACCAGACATAGACAAATCTATATCATCAGCACATCCTTCTAATGTAATATCTGCTGGGAAGGCTACAAAGAAATTAAAGTCAGGCTCTATGGTTATAGTTTGCACGCACGTTGCAACACCATTACTTGTAAATGCAGTAAATTCTCTTTCTATTACACCTTGACCACAGTCGATATTATTTGAAATATCTGTAAAGTTAACCGCATTGATGTTACAGTTGTCAACTGCAAATCCATTGATACCACTCGGCGTTTCCGTATTCATTTCTACATCTCCTGTGACATCTACAGTTGTAGCATCCATACAAGATACAGTGATATCTGCTGGACAAACAATTCTAGGTCCTACTTTATCTTGCACTTCTACTCTAACCATACAAGTGTTAGAATTACCATCCGCATCCGTCACTCTGAAAACAACCATCACTTCTTGTCCTGCATCTGCACAGTCAAGATCTAAACATGTTGCAAAAGTACTGTCGTCAGTACCCATTCTTTTTATCGTTCTACTAGCGATGCCACAGTTATCATAACTACCGCTATCTAGATTATCAGCACAAATTGATGCTACACCATTATTTGCATTTGTCAAAGATACTGTAGTCTCACCATCACATATGGCAACAGGCGACTGATTGTCTATAATATTATAGAATACTTGACAAGGTGCAGAAACATTTCCACACTCATCTGTAGCTACAAAATCTACTCTATAGTCTCTAAGTGGAAGAGAAACTGGGTTCGACAAATCCTGTATCTGAGATACTAATATATACCCGATACCTGTACCGCCAGAAGTAAATATGCTTGCTGAGAAACTAATAGGAGCACTACAAAAGTCAGTTGCAGTAGGAGGAGTAAGAAGTCCGTCAAAACCACAAGATCCTTGTGCAGCAGAAGTAGTATTTAAGACGATTGGATTAGCAAAACTACCGCCCACTTCTGTCGCATCTACGCAGTCAATAACTGGTGCAGTACTATCTTCAATAACGATAATTTGTCTAAAATCATCAATCCCAGCTACGATGCTACCATCACACCAATCAATGACAGTAAACTCACGGATATACTTTTGAGTCATACCACATGTCTCACCAACAAGGTTATCATTAGAATCTACATTAAACCTACAAACACTATTATTAGCGTCTGTGATAGGAAGAAACTGAAGATCTCCATCGTTATCAACCATAGTAAATTCTAAATCATTGCTAGTATCTGTATCACCAGCACCAGGATTATACAATGGGTTATTATAGTGAGGTAAGAATGTAGGATCTAGGCCTGCTAAAGTTTCTTGGTCGATAGCAGATCCGCATTCGACTGTGATAGATGCTTGTGGTGGGTTTACTGTGGATGGTCTCCATGTATATATAAATTGCTGACACGCATTGGTAGAAAAACCATTCGTATCCGTAGCCGTCCACATATTTACAGTTACATTGTCAATAACAAATCCTGCGTTTATAAAAGCAGCTACTTCAGGATCTGCAGGATCTAATGCTGGAATAGTAATCGTAGGAGATACCACAAAAGGTAAATCGTCAAATAGGTCTCCGTTGCCATCCGTATCTGGATTCGCAGCAGTCCCAGACAAGTCAATATCTCCGCATATTCCAAAATCAAGAGAGATCATAGAAGAGCTTGCTACGCCAGAACAATCCTCAAAAACAGGTGCTCC
>CAKZVJ010000076.1 GCA_937923345.1 uncultured Saprospiraceae bacterium | reverse complement strand
TTACACGACCTTTTATTTGGAATACTTTTGATTGTACAGATGAACTACTTCCAACAACTGCTTTTCTCTTTCCTTCTGATTTTACATTTGTCGGGATTGAAATTTGGGATACAGCATTAGTTATTTCTAGTGGCGATTTTGCAAGTGGATTTGGAGAATCATTCTGTACATTTCAGAATATATATAATGGTATTATATCACATAATTCTGCTTTGCTAATAGATGGCGCAGACTTTCTTAACATTCGAAAATCTCCTGTTTTAAGCACTGAGACAGGTCGTGGAATGTTTGCAGAGAGGTCAGATGTCGTTTCTCTCGCATGTAAATATGAAAATTTGGATTATGGAATTAGAGCAAATCGATCTGTTGTAACTACTGAAACTGATACTTTTACTAACATTAATGTTGGATTTCAAGTAGAAAGTAGCCTTGATCAAGTTTCAATAGTTAGAGCAAGTCACTTTTCAAATTACTCGGAGAGAGGAGTGGCTTCTTTTTCAGCAGGAATAAGAGCTAGAAATAATTCATTTAGAAACCAATTTGAATTTGATTCATTTGCCTTTCCTGAAGCATTCAGCATTTTCAATACACCTGCAAGTATCTTTAGTAATTCACTCCTATTAGATAAAGGGCAAAGAGGTATTTCGTTGACTAATTCTAATTCAAGTACTATTAGATCAAATAATATGTTTTTGCTTGCCGCATTTGAAAATGATAAATTTTCTTCTGGAATAAGACTTGAGAACAGCACAGAAGGTTTAATAACGACTAATAACGTATTTTCTGGTGACGGACTATCAGGGTGGGGTTTTGAGGTATTTAATTCACCAAATAATATATACGGATGTAATACTACTACTGGCTCGCAATACGGTATGTCTTTTGTAGGGGATTGTGACTTTTCTGCCTTATTAAGAAACACAATGGATGGTCATACTATTAGCGGTTTAGAACTTAACAATGCCATAATAAGTCCACAAGAACATACAGGTAATCAATGGTGTAATGGGGCTATTGCATCCTTCAACGGGAGTAGCACAGGCGTGAATGAATCTTTATTTACAGTTAATCCTAATTTCCCCTCTTCTTCTAATTGTGTTATAAGGCCACTTTCGAATCCAATTGATTTATTTGAAGAAGATTTTTTTGGGCAAACAACGACTATTTGTACACCAGAGGATGATTTTGATAATATGCCCCCTCGTGAAAGAAACATAGGGTATACAGAAATTTCTGCTGCAACAGGTAGCCGAACAGGTGATTTCGCAGATGTGCAAAATTGGAACGGGGCACTACATTTAATTGAAGAAATCAGTTTGTACCCAGAAGCATATTTAAATCGGAATGTTACGATAGATAATTTTTATAGTACTATTCAGGAAAGTGTTTTAATGGATTACTTTATTTTGAGAACTGAAATGAAAAATTTGTATAAAATAGAAAGCGATAGAAAAATAGAATTAGTAAATTACAAAACGGATTTATCTTCTATTCAGAATGATATTGCCATTTTAGATGGAAAACTTTTACAAATAGAAAATCAGAATAGAGTAAGTTCATTAATAGAACAAAGACAGGATCTTACTTCGAAACTGCTCCAAAAATTTCAGAAATATAGATTACTGCTTGATGAAATTCAAAATGAAAGAAAAGAGTATGCGCAACAGTTGAATGAAATTAACAATCAATTGGAAACACCAAATACAGCTGCATTAAATGAAAAAAGGATGAATAGAATTATTTTTAAATCTCACTATATAGATGATTTTCTCAATAAGCCAACTACAAGACAAATTATTAGTGCGACAGCCAATCAATGCGTTAAGTCTGGAGGATTAGCTGTATATTATGCGAGGGGTTTGCATGATATGATTAATCCTGGTAATCAAAGCAATTATTATAATGTTGATAATTGCGTAGAGGTCCTCGAAAGAAATTCACTAACTAATAATTTATCGCTGAATCAAGATGTATTAATATATCCTATTCCTACACGTAGTATATTAAACGTTACAATTAATGCGAAATTTAATTCTGCTAATATACAATTGTATAATATCTTAGGTGAAAGAATAGATGCTTGGCTTTTTAATGACCCATCAGAAAAATATGTTTTAGATATAAAGGGTCATAATGGTATTTACTTTTTAGTTGTTGAAACTGATTTAGGGTTGTATTCTACTGAAAAAATAATTATTAAATAGAATTTATAAATGTATTGGAGGGTCGAATTGACCCTCCAATATCAAATTGTATTTCATGAGAAGTATATTCTTTTTTGTTATTTTGACTCTATTTTGTAAACTTAGCTATTCTCAAAAACAAGATTACAACTGGATGATTGGAGGGACTTGTGGTGAAGGAAATGATTTTTTTATTCTCAAACAATTAGATTTTAATAAAAGCCCTTTTAGAACAAAGCCGATTGATAAAACTATTATTAATATCATTACGATGAATGTTAGTATTTCTAATCAAGGTGGTGAGTTGCAATTTTATTCGAATGGGGCTGATATTATAAATTGGCAACATGAAATTATGGATAATGGAGAAGATTTATTAAATGACGTAAGTTGCTCTCCAGGAGTTGCGCCTCAATCATTGTTAGTCTTGCCTTATCCGAATAATTCTACAAAATATATTTTATTTAATCTTACTACAAAATTTGGTGTAGGTGTTACAAGTATTTTTTACAGTGTCATTGATATGTCTTTGAATAATGGGGAAGGAAAAGTAATTTTGAAAGATCAATTATTAATAGATGATGTTTTGGCTCATGCATCCCTTACAGCTGTAAAAAGCGCTAATGGAAGAGATTGGTGGCTAATTGTGTTTAAAAAAGATTCACAAAATTTTTATAGAGTACCTATTAATCAGAATGGTGTTGGTGGTTTTGATTTGTTATCTTCCTCTATTGAAGTACAAGTTGGATTGAGTTCTGCTAATTATTCGCCAGACGGAACCAGATTTGGAATTATTTCAAATATTTCAACAAAAAAAGGAGGCGAAATTTATCTATTTGATGTGAATCGTTGTGATGGTTTACTAGAAAATGAAAAATCCTTCTCCTTTGGGCCTCAGCCTAGCAGATCAAGTGGAATAGCTTTTTCGCCAAATTCACGATTTTTGTATACGGGAATACGAGACAGCATGTATCAGTATGATTTGCAAGCACCGGATTTTATATCATCAAAAACTTTTATCTCTAGCGCTAATGGAGTTGATGAGAATGGTGACGAATTTTTATCTACTTTTTTCTTGATGCAGCAAGCACCAGATGGTAAAATTTACGTAGCAAGCACTATAGATAATCAATATTTGCATGTCATCCATAATCCTAATGAAAAGGGACTAGCTTGCAACTTAGAATTACGCGGGCTCGATTTGTCTTCTAGTCTGAATTTTAGTTTACCCAATAATCCCAATTTTAGACTTGGGCCAATCGATGGATCAGCTTGTGATACATTGGGTATTGATAATAATCCAGTAGCCAAGTTCAACTTTGAAGAATCCAATACAGTAGACTATGCGTTTAGAGATTTGTCTTATTTCGAGCCTAGAGAATGGTTTTGGGATTTTGGAGATGGGACAAGTTCTAATGAGCAAAATCCTAGCCATCAATTTTTAGATTTTGGTGACTATCAGGTATGCTTGACTGTTTCAAATGAGAACTCAAGTGATACGTATTGTGAAGATATATGCGTCCATCCCAATGCGAATTTTATTACTTATTTAGAGGCAAGAAATAATATATTAGATTGCAATAATGGGACGAGTAGCCTAGCGCTAAATGCGACCATCGACGGTGTCCCTGTGGAAGAATTTGAACATCTAAGGATAGAATGGGCGGGTCCAAATGGCTTGAGCGTAGTAGATGAAACGCAAATACAAATAAGTGCAGGAGGCAACTATGTGCTCTCCATAGTGGATACTCTGATAGGTTGTGAGTCAGTAGACTCCATATTCATCCACGAAAATTTTTTCCCACCGACGTTCACCTATAGTTTGAGTGCAGCTACTCTTTCTTGTGGGGATTCGTTGGATATCATTTTATCAGTAGATTCTTTTTCCTTTTCAACGGTCTGGCGAGATGAACAATTTGGGATTCTATCTGGTACAGCTACTACCTTGCAGGTCCATGAAGCTGGTCAGTATTCTGCAACAGTCATAAACGCTGAGACAGGTTGTGGTACCACCGCATTTATCCAAGTGTTGAACGAAGTAATCACCGCCGCTTGGAATACCGAGGAAATGGGCTCAATAATTTCATTCAATCCTACACTGACAAATACAGTAGATCATTCATGGGATTTTGGAGATGGCTTTACTTCTACTGAAGAAAACCCTGTACATACATATGCATTGAGTGGTACCTATGAGGTGACACATATCGTAAGCAATGCCTGCGAAGCAGATACGTTAGTGCAGTCTATAGAGGTCATTATATCGAGTACTTATTCTATTCTAGAGAGTGGACTTGAGGTGTTTCCAAATCCAACAGACGGCACATTATATGTTAAGTTTAAGAATAAATATAATACGGTAAATATACAATTGTTTGATGTATTGGGAAGAAATATCGATTCTTGGAATTTTACAGAATATACTGAAAGTGTAAAATTAGACCT
>CAKZVJ010000075.1 GCA_937923345.1 uncultured Saprospiraceae bacterium | reverse complement strand
AAGCATACCCAATTTTATATGGATGGAATCCGCAGACATTTACCCAAGATAGACCCCAAGCACGAAGACATCCTTTTTTTGAATCGACGAGGTAGACAACTCAGTCGAGTGATGATCTTTATGATTGTCAAGGAGGCAGTGGAATTAGCAGGTATCAAAAAAAATGTGAGTCCGCATACTTTCCGTCATTCCTTCGCAACACACTTGGTAGAAGGCGGCGCTGATCTCAAAGCGGTTCAGGATATGCTCGGTCATGAATCCATCACCACTACAGAGATTTATACGCATCTAGATAATGCCTATCTGCGGGAAACCATCATGATGCACCATCCTTTGAATAGGAAGAAGTAGTTCTTTCTATTTGCTTCTCTTACGAGTGCGGAACCACCTGAGTTCACCAAAGTACTGTGCATACATGTACAAGTCACCTGAGTTTTTATCGATCAATGCCATCGCGACTCGCCGCAGGCGACCAAGCGCGTCGACCGGAGGGAGCAGGACAAGCGGTGGTAGTGGTATACCCCATGTGCGCTGGGTAGAGACGCAAAATTTTGCGTCTCATTCGCGCAGGCAAGGGGTGTAGGAACGAACGACGCGGTCCCGTCCCGTTTTTCACGGGATCGGGATGGCCCATGAAAATAAATATGAGTAAAATAGCCAACCTTTTGCCTCAAAAAACGACCTTTGAGGGGTGAAATGGTATTCTTTTTTTATGCTGGTAGGTCTGTGTTTTGGGCTGCTTTGGCAATGTGCCAATCCGATCCCGCTGACGGGTGGAGAAAAGGACGAGACACCGCCTAAGGTGGTCAAGGATGGGATGCTGCCTGCGAATCTGCAGACGAATTTTGTGAAGCAAGATATTACGTTCACTTTTGATGAATGGGTGAAGCTGAATGATGCCATCAATCAAATCGTGGTCTCGCCACCCCTCGATAAAAATCCTGATGTACGACTGAAAAATAAGGAGTTGATTTTTTCTTTTGATGAGGAGGAGGTGCTCAAGGAGGATGCAACCTATACCATCAATTTTGGAGAAGCGATAAAGGACTTGACGGAGAGCAATCCGGCGGAATTGACCTATGTGTTTTCGACGGGTGACGTGATAGATTCTCTAGTGGTCGGGGGCTCGGTATCGGATGCGCTGACGGGGGAGCCGATGAAGGAGTGCTTAGTGATGCTGTATCAAAACCTTTCGGATACGATAGTGCGCAAGGGGAAGCCCTATTATTTTAGCAAGACGGATGACAATGGGCGCTTCAAAATCGAGAATGTAAAGACAGGGACTTTTCAGGTCATCGCATTGAGTGAGGATGAAGGGCAGCGATATAAATTTGATTCGCCAACGGAGGGGATAGGCTATCTGCCTGGCCCGGTGACAGTGACGGATAGCACAGGGCAGAATATCCGACTAGAAGTGTTTAAGGAAGAGGTACCGCTGAAATTGGTGGGGGATGATCAGGAGGAATATGGGCATGCTTGGTTTGCATTTAATCGGGAGCCATATGATGTCGAGATTAGCCATGAGGAAAAGGGCCAAAATCTTATCTACGATTATAGGAAGGATTCTATCCATATTTGGTACGATACGGAAGAGGAGTTTTTGGTGTATCTGGCGCAGGATACACTGTGGACAGATACAGTAAAAGTCAAATCGCTGCCTCGTGCGGATTTTGTAAAGAAAGCAAGATTAGGGCTGCGCAATGCCCACGAAGGAGCACTGAAAATAACGAAAGAAAAAAATATCTCCTTGCAGTTTAATCACCCCATCGCAAGCATGGATGACAAGATGCTGGGCCTGTATGCAGATACGACGCAGACATTGGTGAAGGGAAAGCTGACCTTGGATAGTACTGGATTTGTGGTCAAGGTAGAACATGATTGGAAGCCAGGAGTGCCTTATGATCTGGTCTTGCTGCCTGGTGCAGTAACCGACAAATATGGATTGCAAAATGATACCATTGATCTGTCTTATGAGGTGAGCGCTGCAGAGGATTTGGGAGAGGTCGTGGCGGAAGTGGTAGCGCTAGATAGTACACAAGCCTATATAATAAGCTTGCAGACCAAATCAAAACAACAAATTAAACGTTATCTTGTAGAAGATAAAAGTGCTTTCTCTTTTGGTCAGCAGAATATGGAGCCTGGAGAATATGTGGTAGAGGTCATACTGGATAGTAATAGGAATGGACGCTGGGATACGGGCAGCTATGATCAAAAGACATATCCAGAGAAAAAATATGCGCAAAATCTAGAAGCACTAAGAGCAAACTGGACTGTAGAAGTCACGATCACACCCCAGTTTGGTGAAACACAATAAGATGATACTGAGATCAGAAAATCTAGTAAAAGTATACGGTAATCGTAAAGTAGTTAAAGGGGTTTCGCTCAATGTGAATCAAGGCGAGATCGTAGGCTTGCTAGGTCCTAATGGTGCTGGCAAGACGACGACCTTCTACATGACGGTGGGTTTTGTAGAGCCGAATGAGGGTAGGGTATATCTGGGTGATGAAGACATCACTGCGCTACCGATGTACAAGCGCGCACAGCGCGGCATCGGCTATCTTCCGCAAGAGGCTTCTGTGTTCAGAAAGTTGAGTGTAGAGGATAATATCAAAGCGGTACTAGAAATGACCTCCCTGTCCAAGGCGGAACAAAAGGATAAGTTGGAGGCGCTGATCGAGGAGTTTAGATTGGAGAAGGTGCGTAAGGGAAAAGGGGATACCTTGTCGGGGGGAGAAAGAAGAAGAACGGAAATCGCACGCGCCTTAGCGACGAGTCCAAAATTTATCTTGCTGGATGAGCCCTTCGCGGGTATTGATCCCATCGCCGTAGAAGACATTCAGTATATCGTGGCGAAATTGAAAACAAAAAATATCGGTATCTTAATCACAGATCATAATGTGCAAGAGACTTTGAGTATCACTGATCGCGCGTACCTCATGTTTGAAGGAGATATCCTCAAAGATGGTACGGCAGAGGAGTTGGCGGCGGATGAACAAGTCAGAAAAGTTTATCTTGGGCAAAGTTTTGAACTCAAGAGAAAAGAAATTAATCTCGATGATTAAGTTGGTTTGGAAAGGCTTTTATGTTATTTGTTTTGCCTTGTTTTTTGTGGGACTTCCGAGTTGTGAAAAGCAAGCCCCCAGATTGCGTTCGGCCGAACGAAAAATAGTAGATTCTCTATACAATATGAAAATCAGTCCACTGAAGGAGGAGCTAGATTCTATCTGCGACGCGTCCAAACAGGCGCGTATCGACTACATGGTAGATAGCATAATGAAATTGAGATTAGCGGAAAGAAAAAAACGCCTTGGATACTAAACGGATACTACATATCGCCATTTGCCTTTTGGCCATTTTGCTGATGGTTGGTCAGGCTGCGCCTAAGACGAAGAAGCAGCTCATGGATGAGGCGCTTCAAAAAAAATTAGATGATTTTACTCGTGCGGTAGAGCGAAAGTGTACATCTGTTATCCGTGAGCGTGCCGAAACGATTGTAGATTCCTTACTACTCTTAGAGGCACAAGTCAAAACGGTGGATACGTTTAAGCGGCCGCCGACGCCAACCAAGCCGGAAAGGCCGGCCATAAAGTCTACTAAGGATACAACGGATATCAGGCCTTTGTTTGAAGAGGGTGAATGAATGATACGTAACAAAAGGTGTCCAGTGGACACCTTTAATGAGTGAACTGAGTCCTCCGATAAAAATTGGGACAAGCTCAGACAAGGTGTGTGGGAATTATAATTAATTGACCATCCTCCTACTGAGTGGCGAACTTTGATAAATAATACATGCTAAGTTAATAGTGGAAAATGCCACTCCTCTGGAGTTATTCATTCTTGTTATTGATTATTATAGAGCTGGGTGGTAACCCAGCTAAAAAGGTTAGATTATAGATCCAATTTGGCGTGATTTTTCTGAAAAATCATGACAAATTGAATTGTGTGATGTTATTTTTTTTGAAATGTTACGGATGCATAAAAACCTCTCCCGTCAAAAACTCTACATCACCAGATCTTTCGTTGAAAAAGGAAATGTTGTAGATGTAAGAGCCTAGGACTTTTTGGTTTTTGAATACCCCATCCCATGGTCTAGTATCGTCATGAAGCAGGGCGCCCCATCTATTGTAAATGCGGAAAGAG
>CAKZVJ010000074.1 GCA_937923345.1 uncultured Saprospiraceae bacterium | reverse complement strand
AGGTTTGGCACCTCGATGTCGGCTCGTCACATCCTGGGGCTGGAGAAGGTCCCAAGGGTTGGGCTGTTCGCCCATTAAAGTGGCACGCGAGCTGGGTTCAGAACGTCGCAAGACAGTTCGGTCTCTATCTGTTGTGGGCGTTAAAGTATTGAGAAGATCTGACACTAGTACGAGAGGACCGTGTTGGACGCACCTCTGGTGCACCAGTTGTGACGCCAGTTGCATTGCTGGGTAGCTATGTGCGGTAAGGATAAGCGCTGAAAGCATCTAAGCGCGAAGCCCCCTTCGAGATGAATACTTTTAGGGTCGTAGAAGATGACTACGTAGATAGGCTATAGGTGGAAGTGCAGCGATGTATGCAGCCGAGTAGTACTAATTACCCATAAGCTTCCGTTTTTCATTTGCAAAAGATGGAAAACATAAAGCAAACCAAATATCAATGTTAATTATCTAAGTGTTTTATTCGAGATTCTTTTTTACGATTGTGTTCATGATATGATGGACTAAACGCTATCATATCTATATAAGAAATAAACAACACATCAAAGGATGTGTAGACACGCATTGCATGCGTGTAGTAAAGATTAGGGTGGCTATAGCGAAAGGGATCCACCTCTTCCCATTCCGAACAGAGAAGTTAAGCCTTTCAGCGCTGATGGTACTGCCAATAGGTGGGAGAGTAAGTCGCCGCCCGTTTTTTTTCTTTTTTCCCTCAAGTATGAGAAAGAGAAAAGGAAACAAACAAAACCAATAAAAATAAGCTCACAGTAATGTGGGCTTTTTTTTTGCCCAGACCTCACTTAGCAATTATCTTTGATGAACTAAAGTTAAGATAGCTAGTTCTATTTTTACAAAAAGTACAAAATTTGGAAAGCACAATCAAAAAACAAATTACGCTAGAACTACTATGGTGGCTGGTAACAGCAATAGTGGCCGCTGCCATCTTATTTCCGATTATTACCAGTTTAGACAATTACCCATTCTTTACCAGCAATCTTGTTTTTATCATAGTCTTTATTACCTTGACGCGCTATGTATTTTTATTAAGGCATACGATATTGGCTAAAGCTGAACTAGTCAAAGTAGGTATTGTGTTAATTAGCGTTCCGATTATCTTTTTATTAATTGAAGCGCTAAGTAATTTTCAAAATTATCTCGATGAAGAAGGCTTAGATAAGTTTATGCCTTTGATGAGCCTGGATAAGCAGCAAGACATGGTTAACTATATCAAGTCTGAAATGATATTTTTTGGGGTAGGCGCTATTATTGTAGCTATCCTATTTCCATTTAGAATGGTAATCAGTATTTGGAAAAATCGAAATTCAAATAAAACATAATAAGATATATGTCAAACTTAGTAGAAGAATTCAACAGCTATAGAGAAAAGATGAACGAGCGTATCCTAGGACAGGATCATAAGTTCATGAAGCGTTTTTATAATCTAGATACCAATACTTATAAAGACGGGGCACTACCTGCTAAGACCAAAGAATATATGGGTTTAGTCGCTTCAATGGTGTTAAGATGCGATGATTGTATCAAATATCATATTGGTGCATTGCACGAACTAGGAATGACTACCGATGAATTATTTGAAGTTTTTTCAGTAGCGAATCTAGTAGGTGGTTCTATCGTAATCCCTCATACAAGACGTGCCTTAGAGTATTGGGATGCCTTAAATGAGGCGAGCTAAGGTTTTCACTTGTGCTAGATGACATACTACATAAGGCTACGCGTATATTTACACCTGTTGTTGACGCTACATTCTTACAAGAAGAATATTTTGCAATAGACATGTCAAGTGCAAATTTGGACTTGACCATGGACATGCTAGCCAAGCCAGAAGTACATCATCAATATTTGCAAGATCTTTTACAAAGAAATAGTGCGAAGGTAGCTTACGGAGGATATCTTGAGCGTAGATCATTATATGACCGCTCCAATTATTTTCAGGCTAAGGATGACAAGGGCAAAAGAAACATACATCTAGGCGTTGATCTTTGGTGTCCTGCCAATACAAAAGTTTTGAGCCCATTAAATGGCAAGGTTCATAGTTTTCAGATCAATAAAAATTTTGGCGATTACGGACCGACTTTGATTTTACAACATGACATCTCAGGCTATACTTTTCATACACTATACGGTCATCTGAGTGAAGCCTCCTTAGAGAATAAAGTGGTAGGACAAAATGTGCATCCGGGAGAGGTGATAGCTGCTTTGGGCGCTTCAGAGGTGAATGGGGAATATGCACCTCATCTACATTTTCAAATCATAGTAGATCTTGAAGGGAACCATGGTGATTATCCTGGTGTCGGAAGTCAGAATACACTTGAGCATTATCGTGTCAACTGCCCTAATCCAAACTTGATCTTAAAGATTGATTAGATTATAGACTAGAATAATATTTCTTAAAATTCCTCCTATCTTAGTGTCCCTTTTGAATACACTACAACTACTTCATTAATAATTTTAGCAGATGTCTTACTTAGATGAATTGAATGAAATACAGAGGCAAGCAGTGACTACCGTAGAAGGCCCAGTAATGGTTATCGCTGGTCCTGGATCGGGTAAGACAAGAGTATTGACTTATCGTATCGCCTATCTGCTAGAGCAAGGTGTGGCGCCTTGGGAGATATTAGCACTTACCTTTACCAATAAAGCAGCCAGAGGCATGAAAGAGCGTATTGCTCAAGTAGTTGGAGACAAAGCGAATAAGGTTTGGGCAGGAACATTTCACTCCATCTTTGCGAAGATATTAAGAGTAGAAGCACCAAAAATTGGTTACCCATCTAACTTTACTATTTACGATACGGACGATAGCAAAAGTCTGTTGAGTTCTATCATGAAGTCCATGAACTTGGACATAAAGAAACGTTACAACGTAAATACCATTCGAGGGAGAATATCAAGCGCTAAGAGTAATCTAATCTCTCCTGCGGCCTATGCGCAGAACAAAGAACTGCTAGATAAAGATAAAGCGAACAATCGTCAAGATACAGTACACATATACAAGGCGTATATGAACCGCTGCAAGACAGCGGGTGCCATGGATTTTGATGATTTATTGTACCAGCTTTATGTGTTATTGCATAACAACCCAGATGGTGTGCGGGAGAAGTATCAGCAAAAGTTCAAGTATCTGCTAGTCGATGAGTTTCAGGATACAAACTTTCTGCAGTACCAAATAGTGCGTAAACTCACAGAGTATGACAACAGCAAACGCAATATCTGCGTAGTGGGAGATGATGCACAATCCATTTATGCATTTAGAGGAGCCACAATAGATAATATACTAGACTACGAAAAAGACTATAAACCATTTGGCATCAAGACTTTTAAGTTAGAACAAAACTATCGCTCTACAGAACACATCGTCAAGGCAGCTAACGAAGTCATAGGATTCAATAAGAAACAAATCAAAAAAGAAATTTGGTCTGATAAAGGAACTGGGCATAAGATAAAAGTAATCAAAGCGATTTCAGATACTGAAGAAGGGCGAAGAGTCGCAGACTTGATTATGGAACAGAAGAACAGATACCATTTATCTAATTCTGAGATTGCTATTCTCTATCGGACCAATGCCCAGTCAAGAGTATTTGAAGAGTACTTACGCAGACAAAATATTTCCTACAAGATATTTGGGGGGCTGTCTTTCTATCAAAGAAAGGAGATTAAAGATTTGATCGCTTACATGCGCTTGACGGTCAACCCTGCGGATGAGGAAGCCCTTAAAAGAGTCATCAATTATCCAAAGAGAGGAATAGGAAAAACCACCATTGATAAAATTGTAGCCTACGCAGCTGATAATGGAATCAGTATGTGGGAAAGTCTTACGAAAGTAAAGCTACCCGCTAAGACATCACAAACTATCCTAGAATTCATCAAAATGATAGGCCTGTTTAATAAAGCCAGCCAGTCAACAGATGCTTACGAAGCAGCTTCTATAATTGCTCGAAAATCTGGCCTGCAGGGAATTCTTAAAGCGGATAAGACGACAGAAGGTACTAGCAGAATGGATAACTTTACTGCACTGCTAGATGGAGTAAAAGACTTTGTTGAAAATGACGAAGAGATAGCTGGAGAGGAGGTAGATGACAAATCACTTTCTACATTTTTGCAGACCATCGCATTGTATACAGATCAGGATGACTCAGCTGATCAAGACAACTATGTAACTTTGATGTCGGTACACGCTGCAAAAGGCCTAGAGTTTAAATCAGTGATCGTGGGCGGTATGGAAGAAAATCTGTTCCCTTCTTTCATGGCGATGGATTCTCCAGATGGGATGGATGAAGAACGAAGATTATTTTACGTAGCGATTACGAGAGCGGAGGTATTCTTAACCTTGACTTTCGCAAAAAGTAGATATCAATATGGAAAACTACGCTACAATAATCCCTCACGCTTTTTAGAAGAGATAGATCGAGACCATATAGAAAGTACTAGTGCTATCAGTAGCCGAAGAATTTCTGAATCCAGCCCTGCAAGATCATCTGTAAGAGGCAATTTTAATACCGTTAGAAAAAGAGCTGCCCTACCGACTTTGGTAGATCCCAAAACCTTCCAGCCAAGCCCCAGCGCAAATATCAGAGAGGGTATGGAAGTTATACACCTCAAATTTGGAAAAGGAAAAGTCAACAAGATTGATGGAGGTAAGGGAAATAAGATCGCGACCATCGTCTTCCCTGCAGTTGACAATCCGGAGCGCAGGATTATGCTCAAATTCGCACGCTTGCAAATTGTAGAGTAAGTAAAACCAATTCATCCATTTCAGACTGATGCTATTTTCTTGGGGGCTGCCACAAGGCCGGAACACCCACGGCCGACCCTACTTGTGGCCGGGTCATCCGTTTTATTCACTACCTGTATAGGCTGTAGGATATAGTCGTGCTTAGTCTCTATCGAGCCGTCCTCACTCCTTATCCTTCAAGCCTCTCTAGGCAGCTCATATCACTTTTACCCCTAGCCCGAAAATTATGATATGCTAATCATGGCTACTAAATATTTTTACTCATTAATCTTTATCTTTGATTTGTGTCCAAAGAAAAACTGACCCAATACTTTAAAGAACGTGCCTATGCTGAAGGCTTCGCCTTTGTGGGTATTGCCAAGGCAGAAAGAATGGAGCCAGAGGCCAGGCGATTAGAAGATTGGCTTAACCAAGGCATGCATGGCCAGATGGACTATATGGAAAATCACTTTGACAAGCGCGTGGATCCAACCCTACTTGTACCTGGTGCGAAGTCGGTCATCAGCCTACTGTACAACTACTTTCCAGAAGAAACGCAAGCAGACGAAATGGCACCAAAAATATCTAGGTACGCCCAAGGCAAAGATTATCATCACGTCATTAAACGAAAACTCAAAACACTCCTTTTTGATTTGGAAGAAAAGATAGGGCATCCCGTGGATGGAAGATGCTTTGTAGATTCTGCACCAGTTCTGGAGCGGGATTGGGCAAGGCGTTCTGGATTGGGTTGGGTAGGAAAGAATACCTTATTGATTCACCCGAAGAAAGGGTCTTACTATTTTTTGGCAGAGATCATACTGAATCAAGAATTTGACTACGATGGACCAATCAAAGATTATTGTGGGACTTGTACAAAATGTATAGAGGCTTGCCCCACAGATGCTATCGCGGAAGATGGTTATGTAGTAGATGGTAGTAAATGTATTTCTTACTTTACGATAGAACTCAAAGAGGAGATTCCAGCAGAGATGAAAGGTAAATTTGAGAACTGGATGTTTGGTTGTGATATCTGCCAAGAAGTGTGCCCTTGGAATAGATTCTCCACCCCACACCAGGAACCTGAATTTCAGCCCCACCCAGATTTGTTGACTATGACCAAAAGAGACTGGGAAGAAATTAGTGAAGAAGTGTTTAGAAAAGTATTCAAAGGCTCAGCAGTCAAACGAACAAAGTACGCCGGACTTACCAGAAACATCAATTTCTTAAAGGAATAAAAAATGCCCTCAACCAAATCGATCGAAGGCATTTTTTATTTTAAAAAAAAGAGTTAGTTTATTTACTAACTGTTTTTATCAAAGAACCCGCTTTGACTTGTTCAGTCAATAGCATTCCATTGATCAATGCTAACTCTGAGTGTCTGGCAGCAGGCATGCCAGCAGCAGTGAGCGCTTGCTTCAATGTTCCATTCGACCTCACTGTTGCTATTTTAATACGTTCGGCTTTTACATTTAGCTTACTAGCATCTGTCAACCGCTGAAAAGATTCAAACGTTCTTGTAAACAAGCTAGAGTATCTACTAAAGTCAGTAGATGCTGCTATTCCGTGAAAAACATATATGTTGGCACCGTATTTTATTAGGTAAGTGATAAGACGAAGCTTTGCACCAGTTTGTTCATTAGTTTGGTCACCAATAAAAGCCACAGCCGGTAATCCGTTTACCGTCTCATTTTTCTCTTGGATAACATTGAGTTTATAGTTTGTAATCATCTCTTGCTTTACTGCATTCAGATTGGTACCAGGAGTCAAAGTGAAAATAGAAAATGCTTTTTGATCCTGAGAAACCATTTGCACTTGTTGTGGAGAGTTTTGCAATTGCCATCCTGTCGGAACTGGAAATTGAAACTTCAATCCAGGGTGGTAGAAAACATTGTTAGCTACATATCCCTGATTAGGGTCTTCTCCATAGATTAAACCATCAATCAATTTCAGATAGCTGTCTCTATTTACTCTAAGGTTTGTTCTGTTAGACTTTGCTTGTTCTTCAGCTGCTAGCTCATGCACACGTGCATTTCTATTGGCAGGATTAGGATGTGTGGACATGAATTCAGGAATTGCTTGACCAGACTTTTCTTGCATACGAGAAAGTGTTTGAAAAAAGTCTGCCATTTGATGTGCATCATATCCAATCTTTGTAGAATATTCTACTCCCAATACATCAGATTCACTTTCGTGGTTTCTGCTGAACTTCAAAAACAACAGCTGCAAACCTTGAGAAGCTTGCTGCGAGAACTGTGCAAACTCTGGAGATAATACACTGCCTGCTACTAGACCTACATTAGCCAATATCTGTTTGGTCTGTTGACGTGCACCGTGTCTCGCGGTAATGTGTCCAATCTCATGACCAAGTACCCCTGCGAATTCTGCTTCATTATTAAAGTGCGCTAAAATACCTCTAGTGAAATAAACATATCCACCTGGCAAGGCAAATGCATTTACAACAGGAGAGTCAAGTACCTTAAATTCATATGCCAAATGCGGTCGATGCGAAATCTTAGCCATCTGTTGGCCTTTATTATTGATAAAAGATTGGAGTTTGCTATCATTATACAGTCCAAAACTCGCCACAATAGCAGGATCATTAGCTTTACCAAGACTTATTTCCTGTGCCTCAGACATAAAGGATACTCCCCTTTTACCCGTAACTGGATTTCTAGAACAAGTACTCACCAAGAGTACTAATGAGAGAAAGAAAATGGATTTTAAAAACAGGTTTTTCATTTTAAAATTTTTATTATTTCAAACAGATATATGACGTTGAGGCAAGGCCTACCTTCTTATGACGTGTATAGCGTTCAAAAGGTTTGATTTTTATATATTTATTAAACAAAATATGCTTTAATTCTATTTTAATTAGATAAATCATAAAAATGACTACATTAAAAACGGGCGATAAAGCTCCAGAATTCAATATCCCTGACCAAGACGGAAAAATGACAAGCCTGAAGGATTTCAAAGGAAAAAAGCTAGTACTTTTCTTTTATCCTAAAGATAATACACCAGGTTGTACTGCGGAAGCATGTGATCTAAGAGACAATATACAAGCATTGACTAAGGCAGGATATAGCCTTTTAGGTATAAGCCCAGACTCAGAAAAAAAACATCAGAACTTTATTAAGAAGTTTGATTTACCTTTTCCGTTATTAGCAGATACAGAGCAAACCATGTTGAAAGCATATGGTTGTTGGGGGCAAAAGAAATTTATGGGTAAGGAGTACATAGGAGTACATAGAACCACATTCTTGATTGATGAAAAGGGTAAGATTGAGGAGGTCATCCACAAAGTGAAGACCAAGGAACATGCTGCACAGATATTGAATGTGTAGAACGAAGAAATTGATGAAGCATTAAAAAAAGGGCTGCTGAAACATTCAGCAGCCCTTTTTTGAACTAATTAGAACAGCATTATTACTCACGATTAAGTCCACTCTGGAAAATAGCGGATTGCAAAAGAGTCATTTTATGGTTTCGTGACTTTTCGGAGCGGACTCACCATCCCTAATTAATTAATTTTTACGACAGCAACAATTAAAGCCCCAGCTTAGACTTTACCATGCTGCTCACATCCGTAGATTGCTCTGCAAAGAGAATCATCTGAGTTCCTTGGTCAAAAATAAATTGAAACTGATTTTCTTTAGCTACGGTGGTGATAGCATCATTTAGTCTCATCAAAATGGGTTCTAATAATTCAGCCTCCTTTTTTTGAATTGTCAGCGACATTTCTTGATCGAATAAAGAAAGTTGTTGTTGCTTTTCTTGAAATTTTTTTGCCTCTTCTTCCTGCTGAATTTTAGAAAGGTTTCCAGCTGCAATCTCTTGCTCCAATGCTGTGTATTCCGACTGTAACTTTGCAACCATGTCCTCCCCCTTTTTCTGTAATTGTTTTGCCAAGACCTCCAGTTCGGAAGTAGCTTGAGCCATCTCTGGCATCTCTAACAATAATGCTCTTGAATTACAGTATCCAAATTTTTGAGCACTCATAGTAAATGTCATGAATACTATCATTACTGCACTGAATATTAATTTTTTCATTTTCCTATTTTTTATAAGTCATAATAGACAAAAAAAGGATGCTGAGAATTACTCAGCATCCCTTATATTTTTTAACAACAAAGCGAAAAGCTTAAATGCCCAACTTTGTTTTTACTTTCGAACTTACATCAGAAGTTTCATCGGCATACAATAATACTTGTGTACTAGAATCAAAGATATATAAATAGCCTTCTTCTTCTGCTACTGCTTTGATGGCGTTGTTTACTTTATCCAAAATAGGCTGTAGCAAGTCAGCTTCCTTTTTCTGTAACTGTTGTACCATATCTTGCTCAAACTTCGCAATCTCAGCTTCCTGTGCTTTTAATTTTGTGATTTCGGCCTCTTGGTCTTTTGGGGACAATCCACCCTCATTAGCTTTCTTTTGTACAGCTCCATATTTTGCTTGAAGATCTGCCACCATAGCTTCCCCTTTTTTTCTGAGCTGCTGTCCTAGTACTTCTAGATTAGCTTTAGCTTGCTCTACTTCGCTCATTTCGGCTAATAAAGCCTGAGAATTTAAGTAGCCAAATTTCTGCGCGCTTACTGAGCTGGACATAAAAGTCAAGGCTAAGAAGAGACATGCGCAAGTGAATAAATTTTTCATTGTATTAAATATTATATAATTTTCTAATAAAGAATAACTCTGTAATCTGGAGAGCAAAAGTAGGGAATAAATGTTAAATTTTACAGGCCTAAAGCGCTTTTCACTTCCTCTGTTTTGTCATATTTTGGGTTGGCAAATATCAAACCGGTAGCACTACTTTTATCGAATATGAAATCATATCCTTTCTGTGTAGCATACTTATCTAGTGCATTGTACACCTTGTCCTGTATAGGCTGAACTAGGTCTTGTCTTCTTTGGAATAGATCACCTTCTGGTCCAAATTTATCTTTTTGCATATCTCGTACTCGCTTTTCAGCAGCCATGATTTCGTCCTCTTTTTGCGTACGCATATCATCACTCATTAGCACCTGCTCTGCCTGATACGCATTGTACATACCTTTGATCTTATCGTACTCTTGTGCTATGTCTTGTCTCCATTTTGACGCGGTTTTGTCCAAATCAGCTTGTGCTTTATTATAGTCAGGCATTCCTTCTAGTACAGCATTGATATCAACTACTGCGATTCGTTGGGCATTTGTATTTGCAAGGCCTACGAATGCAAACATCGCTGAGAATAAAAGGGATTTAAATAACATGGTTTTACTGATATACTTCATAATCTATTTATTTTATAATATAAGTCTAATTATCGGTTCAATATCGCCCCTAATATAGGGCTTTCCAACTCAATAACGAGTATTTGAGTCATATCGTGCGGCTCACTACTTTGCCTTAACTTTACTTTAACGATGAAGTTAATATCTCTTAATGCCTCAATATCAGGCAAATAATTAGATCCCCAAGACAGCTGTTCCACTAAAATTATATTAAGGTAAAGATTCGTATTTTTATACATGTCTTTATCCTTATATAGCTACATTATTATCATCTCTGCGATCTTGCTAGGAATCTGTTCCCTACAAGCACAAAAGCCATATTTCAAAGCTGCCTTTTCAGTAGGAGATATCATCAAGCATAATACCGATATCATCTTTGTAAACGACGCTCCTTCCTATGATGCTGAGCTAAGCTTAGTGTGGCAGACGCAGGGTCAGCGCCCTTGGCATCAGCTGCAAAAATTTCCACGTTTTTCGATCGCACTTCGGTATCATGATCTTGGGGAGAAGGATATAGTAGGAGAAGCCATTGGCCTGCGCGGAGCTATAGACATACCACTCTTTAGAAAAAATAAAAGTGCACTGCACTATAGCTTTGGGACGGGCTTAGCGTATCTCACAAGCCCCTTTGATCGCATAGATAATCAGGAGAATAATGCCATAGGAAGCCATCTGAACAACAGTGTCGATATGAAATTGGACTACGAACATCAGCTAGGCACCAAAGCTAAAATCCATCTTGGCATCGGTTTGTCGCACTATTCCAATGGTGCGAGGAAGCTTCCTAATTTAGGTCTGAATATTCCACATCTATATCTTGGAATTTCTCCGTATAGAGGTAGCCATGAGGAGGATTTTTTCAAGTATCTAAAGGTGCAAAAACAAGCCAAAAGAAAATGGGGCTTTGGAGTACACTTTCAGTATACTCAGGTAGAAATTCGCCTGCCTGGGGGACCTAATTTTCCGACTTACGTAGCCGCTATCGAGGCCAATTATCTTCGAACCAAAAATATTCGATGGAGCCTAGGCTATCAGTACGACTACAACAGCAGCATCGCAGAATTTGGATTGCAAACTACTGATTTTATGAATCAAAAAGAGGCTTTTGTAGGCGCCAGTAGGCATTCATTGACGGTTGGCAATGACTTTCTATTTGGCCCTTGGTCTATGCAACTTAAGCTTGGCGTATATACTAGTACCAATAGCTCTTTCCTGCTACCTCGCCCATTTTATTTTATGATTTCTCCAAGATACACCTTCAACTATCAAAGCGAAGGTTTGAAGATTTATACTGGCCTCAATGTAAAATCACACCTCTTTGTAGCTGAGTTCATTTCCTGGGGATTCGGAGTTGTATTTTGATTTTTATGATGGGCCATGCCGATGATTCCGAAAGCTGCTATCGGGAGACAAATTGAGTTTGAGAATCACCCCGTTTTTAGAGCAATAGTATTAAAAATGGTGTGATCATTTAGAGATATTGAGATGCAGAATGTTTTATCTCAACGAAATATGATATTTCTGAATATCCCTAAGTTATCAGAGTGGACTCAAAGGTAATATTTTTGCAGACCAGTACTGGCGAGTATTAGTTCGAGATTGTGTATGCCAATGCTAATGAGCATTGGTTCCCTGTCTGACTAAGGCGTCAGCCAGGCAGACTTCCTTATTTTGATCCGCTGGATCAAAATTGCTTCGCATCAGGCAGTCACATCATACCCCAATATAGAAAGCATTTGATTTACAGACTGCTCTTCTCTATATAAGGTATCTATATAATTCCCTTTGCTATCCTTATCAATGATTACATATTTGGGAGAAGGTATCAGGCAGTGCTTGATGCCTCCATAACCGCTGATCGCATCTTGGTATGCTCCAGTATGAAAGAATCCTAGGTATAGTGGCTCCTTATCTTTTGGCTTATTTATGGGAAGCACAATTTGCTGATTTAGATCCTCAGAATTGTAATAGTCAGAGTGGTCGCAACTGATGCCTCCAATATTCACCCTAGAGTATTCGTGATCCCATTTGTTGATAGGGAGGAGGATAAATTTTTCAAAAATGGACCAAGCATCTGGAATGGTATTCATAAGAGAATTATCCACCATATACCATAGCTCAGCATCGTTTTGTTGTTTTTCTTCAAGCACAGAAAATATGATGGCCCCACTTTCCCCAACCGTAAATTTCCCAAATTCTGTAAAGATATCGGGCTCTTCAATCTTTTGCTCCTCGCATGCACTTTTGAGAGTAGATATAATCTGATTAATAATCCCCTCATAATCATATTCAAAACCGAGATTGTTGCGTATCGGGAAGCCACCTCCTATATTAAATGCGCGCAAAGTTTTACACTTCTTTTTTAAGCCAGCAAAAATACTTACTGCCTTTTGAAATTCTCCCCAGTAGTACATGTTGTCTTTAATACCGGAGTCCACAAAGAAGTGCAGCATCTTTAGCTCAAAGCGTTTATCATCTTTAATCTCTTTGTCATAAAAATCTAGGATTTCTGACTGTCGTATGCCTAGTCGAGATGTGTAGTAGGCGCTTTGTGGCTCTTCGTTAATAGCCATCCGTATGCCTAGCTTAATCTTGATTTTTTTCTTGCGACTTAATTTCTTTTTTAGTCGGACCAATTCATTGATGGAGTCTAAAACAATGACACTATTTTTAAATCCTAGAGCTTGAAGCTTCAATATTTTATCAAGGTATGCATCTGTCTTATATCCATTGTGGACTACTATCAGATTCGTATTGACTTTCTCCTCCTTCATGAGTTGCATGATCAAGTCGATATCATAAGAAGAAGAAGTTTCCAGATTCACCCCTTGCTTGATGGCCTTTTTTATCACAGGAGCAAAGTGATTACATTTGGTACAGTAGCAGTTATAGTACTCTCCACCATATTTATTTTTTTTGATGGCTCGCCTAAATAGATTACGAACTCTTTTAATTTGTTCTGCGATTTTAGGCAGATACATTAACCTGAGCGGTGTACCATATTTGTCTATAAGGTACTTTAGCGAAATGCCATTAAAGTTGAGGTAGCCGTCTTCTACATCGAAGCCATCCTGAGGGAAATAATAAGATTGATCTATCAGATCAAAATAGGTGTTTTTCATCAAGAAATATTTGAGACAAAAATAATCAAATTTCTATTGTAGTTCCTGATTTATTACCAGACTCAGTCAAGGTAGTGAACACACAAATAAAAGCGCCCTTTTTTTATTGAAAAAGGGCGCTTTGCTATTTAATTTGTATGTTTTTAACGCTATCAAACCACCAAATTATAACATATAATCCATGGCATGATATTTCTAGTTTTCTAGATCGTAGGTATTAACCAAGTCAGATATTTCATATCCCAATCTGAGTCCTTCCGTACAGTCGATTTCGATATGCACGCCTAATGGGATTCTAGAAAAAGCATTTTCTCTTGCAATTTCCGTGAAGCTATTATAAGCTCTTGGTTCACCAATAAATTCTGTTCTACCCTCATGAGACCTGTCAGTGAAGTTTATTTCATCACCGAGAAAGTCAATAAATATACCGGCTGCTGCTGACGCGAAAGTAGAGTGTCCAGAAGGATATCCTGGGAAAGAAGGATTAGGCCAAGGGATCAATCGCGAAAGGTTGGTGGTATAGGTATCATCAATAAATTCATGAATAAAGGCACTGGGTCTTTGCACCATATGTTCATATTTATACTTCCAGGCAGAAACTGCGGCATCGTTGAGCGAATAACCCAAGAGTAAGTACATATGTAGGGTCTGTTGTAAATTTATGTCAAGCTGAGTAGTTAATTGATTGGCGATGGACACTTGTCTAGAGGGAGGTCCAAAAGTGAGCCCAGTAACATCATCTCCCCAGAATTCTGCAATCCATAATTGCTCACTATCTCCATCTTTTGCATTATTGTTATCTAAGTATACCCCTATCATTTGCTGATAATAATCACTATTAGGATCATTTGAATACGGGATAGGAGGTATCGTGGTGGTCTGTTCAGTACTTGCTACAAATGTTCTAGCTGATTCCCAATATGGGAACAATGCCCTCTCAGGTTCTGCAGTAAATACCCAATTGCCTGGAGCAACTGGAGGAACATATGAAGTTGGCTGAGGATCGAGTGCCTGCTCTTCTGCTTCTGTATCTGTTTGGCTGTATGTGATAACTGCGGCAGCAACATAAGCACCCCATTCTTTTGAGTCAGCTATGACATCTGCGCTCAAGTCCTCAGTATATTTGTCCTCGTTTACAGCTTCTAATAAGGCAATATCAGCAGCTTGATTGACAGGTCCGTTGATTAAGAAATGACTCATTACATCTGCATAACATTCGTTCAAGGCAACATTCCAATCAATTTGTTTATCACCAAGATTGTTAACTATTGTGAAGTCAGGAATTTTACCATCGTTCGATGCTAGTTCTATCATACCCGGTGCTACAGTTTCGTAGGCCGCTAGGTTAATATAGGCAATCGCTCTTGCAGAGACATTTGGTCTCATCCCATCACAATATCTTTCTATTTCCAAAAACATATCCATCCAGTCAACAACGATATCACTTTCCAGGAATTTTGCACTTATACCATTGTCAGTAAATTCTATTTCTTCTTGTCCAGTTTGATCATCATCATTTTGACAGGAGTAAAATGATACTATGATAATGCAAAAGACAAATAAATGTCGAAACTTTAATTTAATCATAATATTGTATTTGTTAGTCAAGCAATTAAAAATCTACACTTTATATATATATCAATAATATTATAAGTGCAAAAAGCTTACTTGGAAACAATAAATAAGCCTTTTTTGTACTTTCAAATATATCTCAAAAGTAGATTAAATGTCTGCTTCAATACATTTTTATTGTAGATTAATGTAAAGTA
>CAKZVJ010000073.1 GCA_937923345.1 uncultured Saprospiraceae bacterium | reverse complement strand
AACTCAAGTGTAGTCTCTGCATATATAAATGTATTTGACGAGCCAGTAGCTGACTTCTCTCTATCTGTACTCGGTGATGATATTGCATTTGAAAATGCTTCAACAGACGCAACAGAATATTTGTGGGACTTCGGAGACGGTAACACTTCTACAGAAGAGAACCCTACACACACTTATGCAACTAATGGAACATACACTATTACTCTGACTGCCTCTAATCCTTGTTCTTCTGCTACTATGACAGAAGTAGTTGAGATTGATGGTTTGGCCGCTCCTAGCGCTGCATTCAGTGTCAACGTTACTGGTGGCTGTGCACCATTAGAGGTAACTTTCTCAGATGAATCTACTAATGGACCTACCTCTTGGACATGGTTATTAGAAGGTGCTGATCCTAGCACTTCTAATGAACAGAACCCAGTGGTTACTTATAATGAGCCAGGCACATATTCAGTGACCTTATCTGTATCTAATGCCATTGGAAACAATGTAGTCAATATGACGGAGGTTATTGTAATCACTGCTGAGCCTACTGCTTCTTTCAATGTAGACGAGACTGCTGGATTTGTTAGCTTTACAAACACTTCAGATAGAGCCGATACTTATGCATGGGACTTTGGTGACGGCGAAATGAGTGATGAAGAAAGCCCAGTACACAATTACGCTACAGCTGGTACATACACCGTTACGCTTACTACCACAAATGAATGTGGTACGGCTACAGAAACATTCGAGGTAGTAGTAGAGGGTGTAAATGCAGTACAAGATTTAGCAGGGGTATCTAACTTTAACTTGTTCCCTAATCCTAACCCAGGTAAGTTTACCATGTTATTAGAAGGAGAGGGTAGAGACAATGTAAATATTACCTTCTTGAATGTTTTAGGTCAAGAGTTGGAGATGCACGAAGTTGATTTTGGAGCTGGTTACTTGAATAAAGAATTCAACCTAAGTGGATTTGTAAACGGTGTGTACTTCGCAAGATTGACGATTGATGGTCAAGCTGAGTATCACAAGTTTGTTATTGAAAACTAAGTTCGAAACATATAAAGTATGCTAAAAGAGGCTTCAGGAATTTCCTGAAGTCCCTTTTGCTTTGTTATCTACCATTTTATAAAATTAATGGGAAATAGACTCATTAATGTGCTTTTAGTCATACCTTCGGCCTTTCAGTTTGAACCTTGGAATTCTTTAAATTGTGGCCAAAGAAAACGCCAACTTATCTTCCTACTTTTCACCAAGTGTATTGAGTATACTCCTTCTGGCTGTGTTAAGCTTGATTTGGGGAAGCTCATTTATTTTGATTAAAAAGAGCTTGTTGGCTTTTAGTCCTATTCAAGTTTTTGGTTGTCGCATTGGTATTGCTGGCTTAGCATTTTTTCCATTTTTTCTCAAAGAAATAAAAAAGCTCAAAAGAAAAGACTTGCCTGCTTTCATTGTAGTAGGAATATTTGGGAGTGGTTTACCTGCCTTTTTGTATGCTCTGGGTCAGCAGCATGTCAGTAGCTCCATAGCAGGATTACTCAATTCTTTAACCCCGCTTTTTACACTATTGATAGGCCTTATGTTTTTTCAAATTAAAGTGCCTTTTATTAAAATTGTGGCTGTCTTCATTGGATTGATAGGAGCCATCATACTGGTTACCTATGGGCAACCAGCGGGGCAAGCGAACAATTACTTTTATGCGGGTATGTTGGTGATAGCGACCAGTTGTTATGCTTTGAGTCTAAATACTGTTGGGAAATACTTAGGCGATTATGGTGCGATAACGATTAGCTCTATCGCATTTGGCTTAGTAACTATACCTGCTATCCTTATATTATTCAGCACTGACTTCGTAAGTGTGATGCAGACGGACACCAATGCTTATACTTCTCTAACCGCAGTCGCTGTACTTTCTTTACTAGGTACTTTTGCTGCAAATATTTTATTTTATAAATTGGTTCAAATAACCAATCCACTATTTTCAAGTATGGTGAGCTACTTGATACCTATAGTAGCCATTGGTTGGGGAGTGGTGGATGGAGAGCTCATCACTATATTTCACTTCATAGGATTTATCTTGATCTTGTGCGGTGTATATCTAAGTAAATCAAAAAAGAAGAATACTTAATGTCTCAAAAAAATCCTTATTTATATATTGCTCCAAGCGATGTCGATAGTCGTGGCGTTTTCTGTGGAGTAGACATCGCCAAAGGTGAAGTGATAGAAATATGCCCAGTCCTTGTGGTGCCGCCTGATGAAACAGAATTGTTAGATGAAACCATCTTACATGATTATGTATTCTTGTGGGGAGATGACGACGACGAGGGCGCTGTAGTGTTTGGCTATGGCTCCATGTACAACCATGCCTATGATCCAAATGCGGAGTACAAAGCAGATTACAACGATGATACTTTCACTGTTTATGCTTTAAGAGATATTCCAGCAGGAGAAGAAATATTTATCAACTACAATGGAGATCCAGACAATAAGAAAACAGTCTGGTTTCATGAGGAGGAGTAATCTCCGATCTCTGATCCAATGCTTTGCTGCACCAATCGGCGTGGCGAAAGCCTAAGCCCGTGACGGACGAGGGATAGTACCGGCATCCCGATTAAAGGCGCTTTTTCTGCGCCTCAGGGATATAGGGGATAGCCCGGTGCCCTGACCGAATGCCAAACGACGATAGGAGTCTTGGCAATGCGTGTCAAGGGGACGGCCCCCGAAAAATAAATGTAAAACCGAAAAATATTAAATGTGAAATATAAAAGTAAAAAAAGCAAAATGGCT
>CAKZVJ010000072.1 GCA_937923345.1 uncultured Saprospiraceae bacterium | reverse complement strand
CTGTTCTTTCACGTTCTTTTTTCCCGTAAAAAAGAACCAAAAACCTCTCGACTGTAAACCTGCCTGACTGCGTCACGCAGGCAGGGATTCTTAACGCTTATGTAAGCTAAAAAGTCTAAAGGCTTAAAACTCGTTATAGATACTTTTTCACCCTTAGCAGTAAGTAATAACGGAATACTTGTTCGATTCCATAGCTGCACGTTTGACTCAAACAGTTAAGCCTTCTGACGACTTTTCTTAACGCTTACAACACTAAATCTTTAAAGGTCGATATTTATTCTAGTTTGATAATTTTACCCTGATCTATAATCAAAATTACCCAAATAAAGCACAGTTATCAATTCCTCATACCAATATTATATTCCAAAAAACTTTGAATATTTTATTTCTACTGTATGACAAATCGATAGTCAATAAAAGAAAATAAAAAAAATGGCCTTTTCATCCATTGTGTAAAGGCCATTTCTATTTCAAGATTACTTTTTCTCATCTAAGTTATCTCACCAGAGTGACATTGCCTTTATAAAAGGCAGTGCTGCCATCTATAAATTCCACTTTAGCGTAATACACAAATACGCCTGGATTTTGAGACTCTTCTCTAAACTTGCCATTCCATCCTAGGGACTCTTCATTGGGTGAAAAATTGAAGCGTTCAAACATTTTATTGCCCCATCTATCATACACATATAATTCACTAATAATAGGGCTGAATCTAGAATTAGAGTATAGCGTAAAACCATCATTGATGCCATCCCCATTCGGAGAGAAAATATCTGGTATGTATATCTCCTGTTCTGTATCTACAAAAACGGTAATTTCATCAATTTGCTCGCATCCATTTTCATCGATCACATGGATAGTATAGGTTGTCGTCTCCGTCGGTGTCAATATTTGATTAAGACAGTCATCGCAGTCAGTCTCTAAATTCATAGACCACCCGATTGAATCTAGGTCTTGTGCTGGAATATTTAATTGCGCTTGAATGGCTATTGTTTCTCCTAAATCAATTGATATATCCTCCCCTAACTGTACTTGTACTGCTGTTGGCATATCTAGAACAAATTCGTCTTCTATGAAGCAACCATTGGCATCCACTACTCTCGAAGTATATGCTCCTTCTACTAAGCCAGAATAAGTATTATCCGCTTGTGGTTCCTCATCATTCAATACATAAGAATAAGGCGCTACCCCTCCAAATGCTTCAAGTGTAATTTGCCCACTTTGAAAATCATCACAAGTCAAATCCACCAAATCCAAAAATAATTCTAACACAGGAGGCTCAGTAAGGTCAACCACCGTCTCGACAATACAATTATTTACATCTGTTAAGGTCACGGAATAAGTCCCCGCAACCAAGTTTTGTATTTCTGAAGTAGTTTCTCCATTTGACCACTGATAGGTATATGGTGCAGCCCCTCCTATTCCCATTACACTTGCTGATCCCGTATCAAATCCGTTGCATGCTATGGAAAAACCTGAATTACTCAGTGGCACGTCTGCGGCTAAGGTAGGCATATCAAATTCTGAAATCTCGGCAATCACAGCTGTCATGTTGTTATTGGCATCTACAATTTCTATTGTATAAGATCCTGGAAGCAAATTATCAATCGTCAGTGTTCCTAATGCGCTTAAGGTCTCAGTACCTGATGAGGTTCCTGACCAAGAAACTACAAATGGAGGCGTACCATCTAAGATATCTACTGCTAAAGAACCAAAACTTTCCATGCATGGAATGATCATGCCCTCCACGCTGGCGATGACAGCACACTGAGCACTTGGCAATAAGCTTGTATTTATAATCACTGTACTATCACATCCATTTACATTGCTCAAGGTTAAAATTTCTTGGCCGACCATTTCATCAAAACAGGTCATCATGTCCAATTGCTCTTCGCTAGTTTCGTTGACCACAAGATGCGTAACGATAACACTATCACAACCATTGACTGTACTAAAAGTATCAAAATAGGTTCCTGAACTGATGTAATCAGAGTTGCCTATTTCATAGCTTTCTCCTTCACAAATCTCTTGATCAAATTCAAACTCATATACATCAAACACAGTTAAACTTAGACTAACCAAACTATCGCAACCATTACTAGTAAGTAATGCTTCTGAATAATCACCGGCATCAGTCAATTCTTGACTTCCAAATAAATAGCTTTCGCCATCGCAAATGAACTCTGTCAATTCCGTACTTTCTGGAGTAAATATTTCTAAATTCAAAGTAACAATACTATCACAGCCGTTGGAGCTGATCAATTCTACTTCATATTGTCCAGACGCCGAAAACGTTTCCGCACCAACGACTACGACTTCTCCTTCACAGACCCCTTCTTCTAACTCAGTCAGCAAAGTTCCTACTACACTCAGGTTTAATTCTATGATACTATCACATCCGTTAACGGTAGATAAGCGTTCGGTATAAAATCCTTCCTCACTGTACGTGTTACTTCCAAAAGTGAAAGATGTACCTTCACAAATAGACTCATTGAAGGAATTGATATACTGGCTATTAACTGTCAAGTCTAGTATCATAATAGAATCACAGCCTCCTTGAGATACAAGTGGCACTTCATAAATTCCGTTTTCTGAAAATTCTTGACCGGCAAACATAAATGACTCGGATTCGCAAATCTGCGCACTTTCTATAAACTCATATTCTGCATTGACGATGAGATCTAGTACTACAAGACTATCACAACCGCTCACGGTATTCAATAATGTAGAATGCACTCCAGAGGTATTGTACACAGTACCCCCTACCCGTACCTCATCTCCTTCACATATGCTTTGGGCCAAATTCACCATTGCTGCCTGATTCTCGACAAGGTCAAAATGAATCAAACTATCACAACCTGTAGTAGTAGCTAGCATGATTTCATATTCGCCACCTACTGAGAATACCTGTCCACCTACGGTCACCTCCTCTCCAGCACATATTTCATCTGCAATAAAGGATTCAATAACAGAGCTAAAAGTGATATCGACATTCAATAAACTATCACAGCCATTGCTATTTAAAAGCATTAGCTCATACGTTCCTTCTTCAGAAAAGACTTGACCTGCAATACTAATTTCTTGTCCTGAACAAATCTCTTCGCTCACAAAGCCTTCACTCGTAGAGTTATACTGTAGGTTAATGGTGACTATACTATCACACCCATTCGAGGTATTAAAATTTTGCTCGAAAGTACCACTTGTCGAATAAGATACCCCACCCGAAATAAGTACTTCCCCTTCACAAAGGATAGTATCAATCTGGAAAGACGCGGGGTTGAATTGATTAATAGTGATAGTAATGAGACTATCGCAACCACCTTGCCCATCCACAAATATTTCATATTCTCCGGCATCGGCATAGGGTACGCCATCATAAATAAACTCTTCCCCATCACATAAATCTTCGTTTATTTGCAAGGTAAATATGGGCGCTAGGCTTAAATCTAATGTTACTAAACTATCACATCCTTCTGCTGTAGTAAATAGTTCTTGATACATCCCTTCTTCCGAGTATGCAGTATTTCCCAGCTGAAATGATTCTCCATTGCAGATAGAAGCAACAATATTATTTTCTTTGTTTTCAAATACTGTGAGGCTAAGAGAAATGGTACTATCACAATTTAAAATAGTACTTAAATTTTGCTCAAATACCCCTGACTGCGTTAAGCTCATATCTCCGAAAGCATAAGTATCTCCTTCGCAAATTTCAGCTTGTATGGATTCAAAGTACGCTTCTCCAACTACTAAATCTAGATTAATTATACTATCACAATTATTTGCGCTCGTCAGCATTTCAGTATAGAATCCAGTTTCCGTAAATGCAGTAGCACCAATCATAAACGACTCTCCTTCGCAGATTTGCATTTCGATTGTTTCTTCGTAAATTTCATTTACCGTTAAATCTACCGTCACCAAACTATCACAACCATTGGCCGCAATGTAGGTAATATCAAATACTCCAGTTTCCGTAAATGCTGACCCATCTGGAAGCAAAAATGTTTCTTCATCACAGATACTTTCTACAAACTGAACCTCAGGTGCTGCTAGTCCATTTACAGAAAGCATTATGGTGGAATCACAACCCGAAACGGCACTGAGTACATACTCATAATCTCCAGCCTCAGTTATACTTGATCCATCAGGTGCGGTCAAGGCTTCCCCAACACAGAGATTTTCTTGGACTTCCGTTTCCACGTTTTCCAATACGTTTAAACTTAGCATCAAGGTAGAATCACAGCCATTGATGGTGCTTAACTCTTGCATGAAGGTTCCAGGTTCTGAATAAGTTATTCCATTTAATTCAAAATCATTCCCGCTGCATATGGCTCCTTGGATCATCACAAGGGTATCATTATTCACATTTAAGTGTATAGTATAAATACTGTCGCAGCCCGCTTCCGTTAGATATGGAACAGTATAGGTTCCTTGTTCAGAATATACTACTCCGTCAAACTCATAGTCTTCTCCTTGGCATATGGTTTGATTGATCGTGTCTGCATAACTATTGTTAACAGTCAAATCCAACACGATAGTACTATCGCAACCAATCGCAGAAGTATAATTAAACTCATACACACCGGATTCTGTAAAAGCAGTTGATTCAAAAATAAACTCTACATCTCCACAAATTTCTTCGACAGCAAGCGAATCAAACGAAGCAACATCGAGATTGAAAATTACAGTACTATCACATCCATTGGCTGCAAAAAATTCAAATTCATATGATCCAGCTTCTGTAAAGGTGACCCCATTAAATCGAGCCTCTTCTCCAGCACAAATAGATTCATAAAATTCAGTGGTACTAGCAGGCAGATAATATACAATAGCTTGGTCGCAAAATTCAAAATCTAAATCAAGACAGATTTCATACACAAACGAATCTGCAACACTTTCATCATCCGATATATAGAAAACAGAACCTGCGGCTTGCGTATAAATTACAGTCCCATTTTCAGGTTGTACAATTATATTAAAACTAGCATTATCTAATTCTGCAAAAGAATGGGAATCATTGTCTAAAATAGATATAGCAGACCCATCATTGTCTATACATACAATATCATCCTCAGGAAATAAAGTTGGAAAAGGAGGCAAAGAACAAGGACAAGAAGCTCCATCATTGGTTCCAGAAACCGGTCCATTCAAAAGAAATGTAGCTACCTTAGTATCAACATCTATGGAATAAAGATTTCCTGAATTATTATTAGCCACATAGAGTGCACCATTTCGATCTGTAAAAGCTCCTCCAAAAAATCCTGTTTGTTGATTTATATCCCCTGTCATCACTTCAAGTGTACACTGCAAAGTAACTGGATCGAAAGAGTATAAATAATTATCATTACCTACTCCGTAAAATTTTCTCTGACAATCTAAATATACCCAATCTGCTGCCGCAAATTTTTGATTAGAAGTAATAAGTAACTCTTCTACAGCTAGGGTATTTACATCAATTCTGTAAGCAAAGTTAGATGGTGTCCTAGCGACATAGTAATTCCCTTCATTATCAAAACCACCTATGAAGGGTGTAATAGGTATGTTTAAAAATCCTAAGACTGTAGCATCACCATCAACAGTAAACCGTATTAACTCTTTTGTATCATTATTAATAGTGTATAGAAATCCATCCTGAATATTATATCCAGTTGAATTGACTCTACCATTAAAAGCTGTAATTTGCGCAAACGTTAAATCTGTCCCATCATATGTATATCTTACCAATTTTCCATCCTGATCGATGGTTTGGAAAAATCCTGCATCGCAATCATAGAGATCACAGTTTAAGGATGGCCCAACATTTTCTATTTCGTTTGGTCCATTTGCCCTTAAGCATTCTGAACTAAGTAAACAAAAGCTGAGTAACAAGATGCATTGGCAGAATAAAAAGACTTGATTACCTTTAAATTGATGAGTTAGGTGTTTATTCATAACTTGTAAGGCTGTTGGTGATTCGCTGTCTAAATATAGTAAAATCTGAGCGATTTCTAACAAAGAGGCATGCTTGAATAACAGAATGTAATAATTCTTAACTCAGCCAGAAATAATATCCTTCACCAAGCTAGCCGTTGCTTTTCTATTTCCGATGCGCTTAATCAACTCATCAAAGGGGAAACGGAAATCACAGCCAGACTGCCAAGCAGAGCAACCATAAGCTGTCTTACCCTTTATTATCTGCCCTTTTCTACATTTCGGACAAATCATGCTGGATTTCTTCTGGGCTGGTTTTGCGCTCTTGGGCATCTTTGCTTTCGGTGGTATGAGGCTTAGTTGATAGTTGGCATCAAAACGCACAACACCGTCTACTTTTTGGCTGCCTCGTTTAAAGCCTTTCAAAGTGACCGTACTCCCTTTACTTATTAGTCTGAGAAGCTGATTGTCCGAAATCTTCTTTTCCATAAAAGAAAAAGGCAATTTAAAATCACAACCAGACTGCCATTGAGAACAACCATAGGCTGTGCTTCCTTTTAGCATAGTCCCTTTTTTACATTTTGGGCAAGTACATTCTGTTACAGAAGTTTTCTTGGGAGCTGTTTTTCGCTTTGACTTTGGAGAGGTAGCAGCAGCATTAGATTTGAAGTTTCTTTTTTTACCAAATTTTCTATCTGGCACTTTACTTACATCAATTTTGCTTACGCTAGTTGACATACGCACTGAATCAACCAAGTCCGTCGTCATGGTCTTCATTTCGTTGATGAAAGCAGCCGGATTATATTCTCGCTTTTCTATGAGTCGAATTTTCTTCTCCCAGAGACCAGTGAGCTCCGCAGACTTGAGTAAGGGGTCTGCAATCGTTTCTATGAGTTGCACCCCTAAATCCGTAGGATGTATAGCCTTCTTTTTCCTAATCGCATACTTACGTCTGAATAAAGTCTCTATGATAGCTGCTCTCGTGGAAGGTCGCCCAATACCATTTTCTTTCATCAATTGATGGAGCTCTTCATTTTCCACTGTCTTACCCGCAGTCTCCATAGCCCGCAATAAAGTGGCTTCCGTATAGTACTTGGGAGGCTGGGTTTGTTTTTCTACCAAGGTAGGTTCATGCGGCCCAGACTCTCCTTGCGTGAAGGCAGGTAGAATTTTTTCTTCATTCTTTTTTGCATCCTTAGTATCATTGGACTTGTCCTTCTTAGGATATACTACTCTCCAACCTGGATCTTCTATTTCTTTTCCAGTGGCCTTGAATTTTATCTTATTCGCTTCTCCAATCACTGTTGTATTGTGAACAATACAATCTGGATAAAAATTGGCGATGAAACGCTTACAAATCACATCATAAATATTCCACTCTTCCGCTACCAAATTGAGTTGTACTCCTGTGGGTATAATCGCGTGGTGATCGGTCACTTTCTTATCGTCAAAAACGCGTTTGCTTTTGCGAATTGCGCTGGCCATTAATGGTTGAATCAAGGCAGTGTAGCCACTCATTCCTTTAAGGATGCTGCCAATTTTAGGATACATATCATCAGGAAGATAAGTGGTATCTACTCTAGGATAAGTAACTACTTTCTTTTCATACAGCTTCTGTACAATCTTTAGGGTTCTATCGGCAGAATATCCGAAGCGTTTGTTGGCATGCACTTGTAGCCCTGTCAAATCAAAAAGCCTAGGTGCATATTCTTTGCCCTTCTTTTTGGTCACGCTTACTATTTGGTATGGATGGCAAGACACTTGCTTTAGTGTAGATTGGCCATCTTCCATTTTTTCAAATCGACCTTTTTCATAGCGAAAGCTGGTGTCTCGATATACTGTTTCTAATTCCCAAAATGGTTTGGATACAAAATTGATAATTTCCAGATGTCGCTTTACCAACATCGCCAAGGTCGGCGTTTGTACTCTACCGATAGATAAAACTAGTTTGCCTGCACCGTACTTGATGGTATACAATCTGGTGGCATTCATCCCTAATAACCAATCCCCAATGGCCCTGGCAAAACCTGCATGATATAGGCTATCAAAATCACTGGCTGGCTTAAGTTTCGCAAATCCGTCTGTGATGGCTTCTCTAGTTAACGAGGAAATCCATAGGCGCTGTACTGGACCTTTGTACTTTGCTTCTTGTATCACCCAGCGCTGAATCAATTCTCCTTCTTGTCCAGCATCCCCGCAGTTAATAACTATCGAGGCCTGCTTGAACAACTTCTTGATGACCCCAAACTGCTTCTTTACTCCCTTATCACTCATTAAGCGCGTCTGAAATTTATCGGGCAACATGGGCAGTGAATTTAAGTCCCAGCGTTTCCAATGGGCTTTGTATTCATCCGGACTAAAGAGGGTACAGAAATGGCCGAATGTCCAAGTGACTGCGTAACCATTCCCTTCATAATAGCCATCGCGTCGCTGAGTAGCTCCGAGGATCTGGGCGATCTCTCTTCCAACAGAAGGTTTTTCAGCGATGCATACTTTCATGGGGGTGAAGATAGGGAATTTGGGGGTTTGTTGATTTGTTGATTTGTTGATTTGTTGATTTGGCCAATATTTATTGATTCGTCAGTACAATCTTTTGGCCTTCGGCCTTTATCCGTTGAATTGGCCTTCGGCCTTCGTCAATCGATTTGACCTTCGGCCTGTGAATGAAGGATTCTTATTATTAGATGTTCATAAATGTTTCTTTTATCTTCTTCTTGTAGGTCCGACCGACTCGGAGTTCTTTTCCGTTTTTCAATTTAAGGGTAGTAGAATTGACTCTCTCTACGTGATGTACATTCACGACAATCCCCCTAAATGTCTGTACAAAC
>CAKZVJ010000071.1 GCA_937923345.1 uncultured Saprospiraceae bacterium | reverse complement strand
CTGGGAGATCTCGAAGCGGGGATATATTACATTTATAGTTTGAATCCGAATTATCCTATCTTTAGGGCTACTCCTTTTATAAAAATGAATCAATAATATGAATACAAGAATTTTACTAGTTAATCTTTTCCTTCTGCTAAGTGTAGCTGGGTTGTGGGCCCAGGAAAATACAGTAGGCCTCATCAGTTATGATGAAGATAGAGCCTTTGATGGGTATAACTTGATTTACCCTCATCGTCAGCCTTCTATATTTTTGCTCAATAACTGCGGGGAGCTTGTACACACATGGCCAGGTGAAGCAGGATTTGTGCCTGGTAATACGGCTTATCTTTTGCCTAATGGAAACTTGGTAAAGACATTGAGACCAGCGAATGCAGCCAATGATCCAATCTTTGCTGGAGGTGGAGGAGCAACAGTACAAATTGTCGATTGGGATGACAATGTACTCTGGGAGTATACCCAAAATGACGCTACCGCTAGACTACACCACGATATCGCAGTCAAGGAGAATGGAAATATCTTGATGGTCGTATGGGAGTTTATGAGTGAGGCGGATGCTATTCAGGCGGGTAGAAATCCGGACTTGATTACGCAAGGCGCAGTATGGCCAGATAAAATTATAGAGGTCAATATGGAAAAGGAAATAGTGTGGCAATGGAGAGCAGCAGATCATCTAGTGCAAGACTTTGACAGTACTAAAGATAACTTTGGTGTCATTGCTGATGAACCTGGTAAGATTGATTTTAACTATGATACCAATATGGCACACCCAGATTGGATGCATGTCAACTCTATAGACTACAATGAAGAGAGAGCCCAAATAATGATCAGTGTTCCGCAGTTTGATGAGGTTTGGATCATAGATAATACTACAACGACAGAAGAAGCAGCAGGCACTTTTGGAGGACGTGCGAATGTAGGGGGAGAAATCATGTATAGATGGGGCAATGACTTTGCTTATGACAATGATGATTTGGAAAATCAAAATTTGTTTTTTCAGCATGATGCGCAATGGGTGGATGATTTCTTGATTCCATCTCATCCAGATTTTGGGAACCTTTTGGTGTTCAATAATAGAATCGGAGCTGACTTTTCTGCGGTTACCTTTTTTGACCCAGAATGGGATATGTACAAGTGGAGATATGGAAAAAATACAAATGGAACTTGGGCACCAGAAGTTCCAGAACGTACGCTTACACATCCTAATCCACAGAGTGTTTTTTCTACTGGTTTGTCAGGTGTGCAGCCTTTGCCAAATGGAAACATATTGATCAGCTCTGGTCGTCAAGGCTATGCCTTCGAAATGACACCGGATAATGAGATTGTCTGGGAATATGTTACGCCTATCATTGGAGGAGCGCAAGCTACTCAGGGCGACAGCCTCAGCCTGAACGACAACCTCACTTTCAGAATGACTAGAATTCCTAGTGATTATGCTGCCTTTGATGGTAGGGATTTGTCAGATGCTATCGGCTTTATAGAGCTGGAACCTAATGAAGATTATTGCGACCGTTTAGTGCCTGTAGCCAACGTGAGTAGTATACAGTATAATTTGAGCATCAGTCCGAATCCTACTTCTGGATTCTTGACTTTGGAGTATGACTATCCCATGGAGGCTAATTTTGAAGTCTTTAATATGGTAGGACAGTCGATGATGACTTTCAAAGGAATGGGCGCGCGCAAGTATGTTGATGTGAGCCAGTTGAATCCAGGGATTTACTTTTTGCAGATCAATGGAGGAGAGACACAGAAGTTTGTAGTGGAGTAAGACCGACTGGTGCGCAGCAAGCGATGTCCAGTGGACATCGATAAGGAGGAAACTGGAGCAAGTTTGCGACTGCTAGTAAAATCTCAGTGACCAAGAAAAATCAAAAAAAGCCGATGCGGAACGCATCGGCTTTTTTTTGTTTGTGTGGAGAGAGCTTGACATACATGTGAGGAGCTTAGACAAAGGAACAACGGAGTAAGAAAAAGTGGTGCTTAATTGCATTTGGTTCAAAATTGGTGTATATTTACACCATTACATTTTAATTATTTATAGATGAATAGACAAAGTATAACATTTACAAAGCCAAATGATGAATGGTTAAAGGAGATGGTCACGAATGAGGAATATTCTAGTAAGAGTGAACTCGTTAATGATTTGATTAGACAGGCTAGAAAGCAACAAGTTCAAATTGATTGGATAAATAGAAAGTTAGATCGAGCGGAAAAAAGTGGTTTTACAAGTTTAAATAAACAAGAAATCCTTAAAGAGTCGAAATCGAGATTGGATGGCTAATTACAGATTAAGCGAAGAAGCTAAGGAAGACTTGATTAGAATACATCAATATGGAGTTGAACGTTTTGGAGTAAAGCAAGCCGATAAATATTTCGATGCCTTTTTCGACAATTTTGAATTGATTTCAAAAAATCCATTTCTATTTGAACCTGTAGATTACCTGCGAAAAGATTATCGTAGGTGCCCCTGCGGATCGGATTCCATATATTTTAGGCTTAATGCAGACGTAGTAGAAATTATGGCAATAATAGGGCGCCAGGATGTCGAAGGTAAACTTTGAGGTAGCGCCATTAGGGAGTATCCAATAAAGTGTGTCATACAGAGCGAAGCTCTAAGAGCGGCAGCGCAACGTAAGGAGGCCGTAGGCCGACTGGAGTTGCGCTGCCGCTCGCGCTTTTTAATTTTCTACCCACTTGGTGAATCGGCCTCCAAATTTGTCAGCAAATTCTG
>CAKZVJ010000070.1 GCA_937923345.1 uncultured Saprospiraceae bacterium | reverse complement strand
CCAGCCCATTGCTCATCCACTACACGTTGGCCTTTTTCACTGAGCTCATCTTCATCCGCTAGGTCTGTTCCTATTTTAAAGTTATCTCCGATCCATTTAGAGAATATAGCTTTCATAGAATCGTTGTTCATCCTAGTATCTTCATCTATATATTTATCTGTGTTAGGATTATATCCGATAGAGGCGTAGATTTTAGATATTTCTTCTGTTCCATACGTTCTCCCCTTCTTTATCGCCTTGTGACAGTTCATACAGGTATTCGCTGCTGGTATCACCGAATGCTTTGATCTACGTGCTCCATCGTGACAATACTGACACTCAATCTTTTGTGTACCTGCGTGCATGGCATGCGAGAACTTTATAGGTTGATCAGGAGCATAGCTCTGTTGTCTATTGAGATCAATTGCGTTATTGATGGTAGTATAGCCAGCGAAAACGATTAAAGAGAATACTAAAAATCCTATGACACCCTTTGAGGTAAGTATATCAGAAAGAGTACCCCTAGTAGCAGGAGCATTTCCTTCTTTCACTTTTGTCAAGTAGTTCAGATTTGCAGTTATCCTAGCTAACACCAAAGCCAAAAGGCCCAAAATCACGAAAAGTGATATATAAAGAAAATTATTATTTGACTCTTCAACAGCTACACCTGTACCTACGGCTGCTCCACTACCAGTTCCTGCGAGCGCTTTGGGATCACAAGATCCATCGTACATACAGTTAACATACAATAGAATAGATTCAATCTGTTCATCTTGGAGGAATGTGAAGGGATTCATCACACTTTTCTGATACTCATTATACAATGCTACAGCATATGGATCTCCAGAAGCAATAACCTCTTGAGAGTTTCTTATCCATGCATAGAGCAATTCCTCTCTGCCTTCCCATCTTTCCTCTACTGCACCTAGAGCAGGTCCAGTCATCTTATCCTTCATATTTTTATTGTGGCATTGCGCACAATATTGCTTGAAAAGGGCCTTCCCTTCCTCTGGACTAGCCGCGTGGGTAGAATAGAATGAAAGTCCTAAAACAAAAAGGAGGATATACTTGAAATATAATGACTTTTTAATCATCTGTTATGTAGTTTGTAGACAATGATTTTATGACGCTTTATTCTGTCATATATTTGTCAGCGCAAATATATAACTCATACGAATCTTAACCAATATGATACCTATACCCAAACTTATTTAGACTATTTCTAAATAGTAGGAGGGGTACAATTTTGGCCTATGCTAAACCAAAACGCAAATCATACCTATTTGTTTGACATTCATACTATTATCAAATAGCTACTGGAGCCTTTATGTGAGGATGATGCTGATAACCCACTAATTCAAAGTCCTCGTACACAAAATTGTTGATATCTTTTTTCTCTGGATTAATTTTCACACTCGGTAAAGACATCGGCTCCCTTGTCAATTGTAATTTTGCTTGCTCCAAATGATTGCTATATAAATGTACATCCCCGAAGGTATGTACAAACTCACCGTAGCCCAAATCACAAACCTGAGCGATCATCATTGTCAGCAGTGCATACGAAGCTATATTAAATGGTACCCCTAGAAACACGTCAGCGGAGCGCTGATATAACTGACAGCTCAACTTCCCATCGGCTACATAAAATTGAAAAAGACAATGGCATGGACTCAAAGCCATCTTTGGCAGATCCCCTACATTCCATGCATTCACAATGATCCTACGCGAATCAGGATTCGTCTTAATCGTTTCCACCACTTGAGCGATTTGATCTATTACACTACCATCCTCACAAGTCCAAGCTCGCCACTGCTGCCCATACACCGGCCCTAAGTCACCCTGTTCATCCGCCCATTCATTCCAGATACGCACTCCATTTTCCTGCAAGTACTTTACATTCGTATCCCCCTTGAGAAACCATAGCAGTTCATGCACCACAGACTTCCAGTGCACCTTCTTAGTAGTCACCATCGGAAAGCCCTCCTCCAGATCAAAACGCATTTGATAGCCAAACACAGACCGTGTGCCCGTACCTGTACGATCAGATTTATCCGCCCCCTTCTCCATTATATGCGACAGAAGATCTAAATATTTTCTCATAGTGATGGCTTTTTCGCAAATGTACAAAACTTGTGGAGTATATTTTGGGGCCATGCAGACGCGCCTCCAAGCCTGTACACCGCCTCACCACCATGCCACCCACAGCCCTCGTCTGCACCAGGCTGTTTCGGGGTCCGCTATCGCTCCCGTCCCGACTGAAAAAAGTCGCGACTGAGCCGGAAGACGGCTCACCCTGTCCATCCTTTGTCCGAAAAAAACAATACATTATAATTTTAAATAGGTATGTTCAAAAGAAAGCAGAGAAGCCCCAGAGGGGCGACATCTTAATAGCTTGGGGCGTCAGCCCCAAGTACGTAAACAAGTAAAATCCAATTTGGCGTGATTTTTTATTAGAAAAATCATGACAAATTGAATCCAACCATCCAATTCCAATTTAAGAATTCATTTACCTCGAATCTCATTCCTTCAATTCAAAAGAAACCGTCACACTAGACTGCACTCTCAACTGCCCAGGTTCAAAAGATTGACTTTTACCTTCTAAACTTAAATTAGAAGAACTATCATTGGAATAACTTAAGGTACCCGTTTGTCCGCTACTGATTTCCTCAATTAATTTTGCAGGTCCAATACTTTGACCTAAGGTGCTTGCAAATTGTTCTGCCTTTTTCTTTGCCAATAGTATCGCTTTACCTCTAGCTTTTTCCATGGCTTCTGACAGCTTAGAGCTCTTAAACTCAGGCCCTTTTAAACTGGCCAAATCAGTAGTAAGCAATTCATCTACAATAGCATCATACTTCGCTGGATCCAATAGGCAAACATATATCTTCTGTGTACAAATAAATCCATCCCACTTCTTAAAACCTGAATTTCGTACATAATTTCGATCCACCGACATGGCAGCAGTTTGAATATATTTAGCGGGCACCCCTTTGGACTTTAAGATGTCCGTCACCTTCTTAGCCACTTCAATATTCTTATTCCTTGCCGCTGATATGTCTGCATCTTTCTGTGATATGGTCAAATTGAAGTGCACCTCATCCACAGGCACATAAATTTCCGCAGTAGCTGTAGTGGTAACCAGTGGGATATCGAGACTTTGCCCAAGTGCTAAGCATGGCAAAGTTAGAATGAAAGCTATGATGTACGTTCTCATAATCTAAGTATATTCAGAAGTAAAAGAAGAACCCCGGCAGAGCTTGACCCGATTTTTCGGAGTTCGCTTTATCAAAGCCAAAGGACTCAACCCTGCGATGTAATGTAAACTAGTATCCAATTTGGCGTGATTTTTCAAAAAAATCGTGACAAATTGCTACTGAGAATAATCTTGTTTGTTCCCAAATTCTGATTTACCAAAATGATGGACTAAAATAATTGACATATCTTTTGACATTGTTTCATTTCAACATACCGTTTGATATAAACATCGATAAGAGCTACGAATAAACTAAGCGTCAATCTCACACAAGCATCAATCATAACAAAAGCACTGCAATGCCATCAACTATGCAGGGCATTCTTACCCTTTCTCATCATAATAAAGTTCAATAGTACACCATAAATTAGACCTCCAAATAACCAAAATGGAATTCCCAGTAATAGCTCATCTTGGTTGAGCTCCTTGCTAGTAAACAAAGGGAATAACACTTGCATAAAGATATACATGATGATTCCAAACCCTAAACCTTGCTTAAGCCACGAATATCCTTGATATGAATTACCTAACTTTTCAATATCGATACTGGCATATCGCTTAGGTTGTTTTGCAAGCCATCTTTCTTTGTGCGTCCCTTTAAACCAAGCCCAAAATGGGTAGGTAATGGCTAAAATGATGTAGCTAAATAGATTTCTAAGGCAAGGAATTACCTTCTTACAATTGATACAATATAATCCATACCAATTTTTAAACGCCAAATTATTTTGGGGAGACCAAATCCTGCTATCATGCAATTCTTCACAATGTGGACAGGGAATAAAAGTTCTTT
>CAKZVJ010000069.1 GCA_937923345.1 uncultured Saprospiraceae bacterium | reverse complement strand
AAACCCCGAGTGAGCGATAGTAAGGGCTGGCTCGATAGAGCCAGGTACGCAGGCATGACTTTTTTCAGTCATGACCAGTACGGAAGCCGAATGGCGGACCCCTGCATAGCGCGACGCCTGACTTTTTTGTCAGGGGGCACTCCCAAAGTCAGAAAACTGGAATATCCAATAACTAAAACTGGATACATTCATGAATTTAACAAATAAGATATTTACTTTTGAAGAATGATACTTACCAAGAAATCCCTCTTTCTACTAGCTATTTTTATCCTTGCGAGCCTCCAAGCGATAGGTCAAGAAAAACCCTCTATATTGACTAAATACAATGTGATCAGCGGAAATATCACTTATGCAGTGCATCGGCCAAGAGCGGACTTGGCGGATAGATTTGGGAATAGTCTAGCCATCGGTTTGGGAGCAGATTTTATTTCAAAGAAATCGAGATTTATTTTTGGCTTATCGGGTTCAGTACAATTTGGAAATACTGTGAATGATGACGTACTGGATATCGTCACGAATGAAGATGGCAATATAGTCGGAGTAGATCAGATAGCTGGTATAGTGAGTCTCAAACAAAGAGGTTTTTATGTCGGCGCACGTGTTGGAAAAATATTCAAAATAGCGAGCAATTCTCTTTCAGGAATTAGGTTCACCGTGGGTACCGGTTTGCTGCAACATAAAATACGTTTGCAAGATGACTTGGAAAATATCAATATCATAGCTGGGCAAAATGTCAAAGGGTTTGATCGCTTGACAAATGGCTTAGCCTTTCATCAATTTTTGGGCTATCAACACTTTGGTAAAAGTGGGCTCTTTAATGTATTTGGTGGTGTAGAAGCCTATGAGGGTTTTACGATGAGTAGAAGAAGTTTTGACAACACGTTAATGCGAAGAGATGATCAAAGCCGAGTAGATATATTGGTAGGGATAAAAGTTGGATTCTCGATCAAGTTCAACCTCAATGAAACAGGTGACGAAATCTACTACTAAAGTCAATGACTCTACTCTACAGATTAAGCATATTTGTATATGCCATAGGCGTAAGTATAGTAGCCCTTTTTAGCAAAAAAGCACGCTTGTTTACAAAGGGAAGACAAGGGATTTTTGACCACCTACACACTGCACATATCGCCCAACACAGCCCGATCTGGGTGCACTGCTCTTCCTTAGGAGAATTTGAACAAGCACGTAGTATTATTGATGCCCTACATGAAAAAGAGGAAAAGATACTGCTTACTTTTTTCTCTCCGTCAGGGTATGAAATAAGAAAGAACTATCCTGCCGTGGACTGGGTGTTTTATCTCCCCTTGGACAGTCCAAAAAACGCAAAACTATTTCTCCAATTGACTCAACCAAAAGTAGCCATCTTTGTAAAGTATGACCTGTGGTATTATTATCTATCACAGTTAAAATTAAGTAGCACTCCGACTTATTTGATATCCGCGCTCTTTCAAAAAGATCAAATATTTTTTAAAGGCTGGACAGGAAAACTGCATCGCGAAATGCTTGGCTGTTTTGATAAAATATATTTGCAAAATGAAGAGAGTAAAACATTATTACAAAATATACAATTTGAGCAGTCGGAGGTAGTCGGGGATACCAGAGTAGACAGTGTATTGGAAAGGAAAAAGGCTGTAAAGGAATTACCGATCTTGGATACCTTTTTAGCCGGTAAGAAAGCGATCATTATAGGTAGTGCTTATGCCGAGGAAGTAAACCTTATCTGTGAGGCTATGTCTTTTTTGAAAGGGGAAAAAATAATCATCGCTCCACATGTAGTAGAAGAAGCCAATGTGGTTTCTTTTCAAAATAAATTTGGAAAAAACGCGATCCGATATAGCCTGTATGATATGGGAGAATCTAGTCCATCAGTGCTTATCTTAGATAATATTGGCACCCTTTTTCACAGCTACAGATATGCCAAACTGGTTTTTATAGGTGGAGGCTTTGCTAATGGGCTGCACAATACATTGGAGCCTGCATCTTTTGGCGTTCCGATTTGTTTTGGCCCTCAGTATCATCGGTTTGTAGAAGCAGTAGATATGGTCCAACTGAAATGCGCTTTTCCAATAAGGACTGCAAGTGAATTGAAATCTTTATATTCACAGCTGCAAGATGACAGATTCTATGCAGCTGTGCAGCAACGCACAAACGAATATATGCAAGAAAGTAAAGGAGCAAGTGATCATATTGTAGATGAGGTCATGCTCCAAATCCAAAAAGGATAATGAATAAAGAAACAATAGACAAGTTTAAAGGATACAAGGCACTGGTTATTGGGGATGTCATGGTAGATAAATACTTAACAGGAAAGATAGACAGAATCTCTCCTGAGGCACCTGTACCTATAGTGAATCTACAAAACAGAGAAGCACGGCTGGGAGGTGCAGCCAATGTCACCTTGAGTATCAAAGCACTCCATGCAGAACCGATTTTGTTTTCATTGGTGGGTCAAGATCAAAATGGTGAGCTATTGAAATCGTTACTAAGAAAGCATCATATCAGTGATCAGTATATACAGCATAGTGTGACTCGAAAGACGACCGTAAAATCTCGCATTCTTTCTTCCCACCAACAAATATTAAGAGTAGATGAGGAAGATACGCATGCTTTGAATAAAGACGAAGAAGACGCTCTTCTCAAGGGAATCCAAACTTACTTGGCAGCAGAAAAAGTAGCTGTTATTATTTTCCAAGACTACAATAAAGGAGTGCTAACACCCAGTTTGATCAGCACTGTGATCCGTCTTTCCAAGGAGCAAAATATACCTACCATAGTGGATCCAAAAAAAGAGAATTTTTGGGCCTATGAAGGGGTAAATTGTTTCAAGCCAAATCTCAAAGAAGTAAGAGAGGCGCTTAATAAACCAATTCAATTGGATGAAGATTCTCTAGAGAAGACTCATTTCGCACTTAAGAAAAAGCTAAACCATTCTGCCAGTCTAATAACTTTGTCAGAACAGGGCATATACTATGCTGATGATAAAGAAAAGCATTGGATGGCCACTCTACCAAGAAAAATAGCGGATGTCTGTGGCGCTGGGGATGCAGTGCTCGCGGTGGTAGCATTAGGCTTGGCTAATGAGATATCTCCTACTGATTTATGTACTTTGGCGAATTTGGCAGGAGGCCAAGTATGTGAGAAAGTTGGAGTCGTGCCAGTTGAAAAAGACCAATTATGTCGTGAATTAAGCAAAATAGGCTGATAAGATTAGTATAATCTCTGACAAAAGCGGAGTTAGAGCCCAATAATAATGGGCTTATCTTTATATTATATTCCGAATAATAATTATTTTTACCTTATCCTTAAAACAATCTTTCTTACTAAAAGAAGGATTTATTTCTTCACAAAAAATTAAAAATATTAGTATGAGAATTTTACCTCTACAAAAATTATTTTCAATGCTCGTCATGATGTGTGCAACCGCTATGGTGTTTGCACAGCCAGCAAATGACGACTGTAGCACACCTACCCTCATGGTGGTAGGAGCAGATGCTGCTTCTTGTGTCCCTGTTACAGGAGATACACGTGGTACAGTAGATGCAACCATGGTAACTGCTCCGCAGGTCTGCTCAGGATCTTGGTTCACGGATGACGTATGGTTTAGCTTTGAGACGGGAGCTACCCCTCCAGCAAATGGGGTGACTATCGAAGTAAGACTTGACCCATCATCTGGTACTGAATTGATTCAACAAGGTATGGCTATCTATCTAGATTGCGATGCTGAATCAATGCCTATCGAATGTTTTTCTGACGTTCCAGGTAGAAGGACTATGGACTTCCCAGCTACTTGCTTAGAACCAAACTCTACTTACTTAGTGAGAATTTGGTCAGCACCAGATCCAAGAACAAATGAAGGTACTTTCTCCATTTGTGCATATGAATCTGAGCCTGACACATCTGGTGGAGAGCCTATGGCAAGAGTTATCTACGAAGAGACTTTTGACAAAGGTTTCAACGGTTGGGAGTCTGTTTCTCAATCTCAGTCTTTAGACATCAACACTGGAGAAATGGTAGATGATAACTGGTTGTGGACAAACACAGGTTGTTTCACGTCTGCTTTCGGTACATCTGATTGTCTTACTGAAGCGGAGACTGCTTGTCAGGAGGCTGGTGTAGTAGGGTTTCCTGCAGGTTTTTATCAGTCAGAGCGTGATGGTGATCCAGGGAATATCGGAGCACCTCCATATCCTAATGCAAATGCCTTTTTGGTTTCTCCTCCTATTGATTTATCAAAGGAAAGTTGTGTGAATTTAACTTGGACTGAATCTGCTCGATTTTTGAACGGTGGTACGCTTTCTTCTCTTGGTTCTTACGTGCAGTATAGTACTGACAATGGAGAAACTTGGAATAATCCAAGTAATGCTATCGGATCTGCAGATGTATCTGTAAACTACGGTGGAGCATACGTTGTGAACGCTGCAGCAACTAACGCATTAGAAAGATCAATTCCTTTAATTGGTGCGGAAGGTAATCAAGATGTAAGAATTCGTTTCGGTTTTGATGGTGATTTTTATTTCTGGATAGTTGATAACATTAGAATAGTAGAAGGTACTGCTGCTGATGGTGTTGCTCAGAATAACTTCTTTGCTAGATCAACAATCAACCCTATGTCTATTCACATGGTGGATTCTTATGATTTCTTGATTGACATCGCCAACCTTGCTTGTGAAGATTTGACTAACGCTAACGTTAACATGACAATCACCAACTCTGGGGGAGCTGAAGTTCACAATGTAGATCTTGCATACGGAACAATCATGGCAGATTCTTTGGCTGAAAACCAGTCATTTTTGCAGCCATTTACTCCACCTGCTGTAGTAGAAGACTATACTGCTACCTACACCCTTACTGCGGATAGAGATGATGATCCTGACAATAATGTTAGAACATTTACACACAGCGTTGTAGATGAAACTGTATTTAGAAAGGAAAATGGTAATCCAAACGGTACACTTGCTCCTAACCAAAACCCAGACGTATTCTGGGCTGAAGGTGAAGCTTTTACTTGGGAAATGGGTAATATCTTTTTTGCTCCAAGTGGTACAGCTGTAACTGGGGAACCGCTTCAGTTCAATGAAGTTTCTTTCCAGCTTGGTAACCCAACAGAAATCATTGGTGATCTTTTAAGAGTTTGGTTATACGAAATAGCGGATAACGATTTTGATAATATTATCTCTAAAGATGATGCTTCAGAATTAACAAGATTAGGTATCTCTGAATATACTGTAACGGGTACAGAAAACGGCTTGATTACTGTAGCTTTAGAATCATTTACTGGAGATCCTCTTCTGATTCAGCCAAATACACACTATATGGCTACTGTAGAAACTACTACAGAAGTAGTTAGAGATAATGCCATGTCAATTGCTGATGATGATTCATACGATTATAGCGCAGCTATTTTTAATGCACAGCAAACTGCATTTACCACTGGTAACTTAGCTGATAATAGATATGCTCACTCTTTTGCAATCTCAAAAGAAAACAGATTCCGTATTGGACCTGGAAATACTGGTGACTTAACAACTGGTAACTTCAATCAAAATACAACTCCAGTTATCCGTCTTGGATATGAAGTTGTTCCTGGTAACTCAACAGTTGAGATTAACAATGCTATCAAGGTGGCTATATCTCCTAACCCAGCTGCTTCTGACCTTAACGTTAACTTATCTGTTGCAGAAGCAACGGATATGGAAGTATCTATCGTAGATTTAGCGGGTAGAGTTATTTCTATCAAATCTTTGAGCGGTGTTACTGAGTTGAGCGAAAGCTTCAATGTAAGTAATTTAGCAAACGGTGTTTACATGCTTCACATCAATACTAAAGATGGAGTACAAACGGAGAAATTTGTGGTAAGCAAATAATTCGAAGTTTTAATTACACCTATACAAGGGATGTTGAGCACTTTGCTCAACATCCCTTTTTTATTTGCCCAATAGCTTACATAAATAATAAAAGTCTCCCTTATTAAGAATTAAAATTTTACTTTAGGACAATAAAGGAAGGTTTACTTCTCCAAATGGAGTATCGATACGCCTTCATCATACAAAACCGCTAACTATCCTAAACCTAACAAGATGCTTCCATATCGTCTGCCTGGAATAAAAGTATGTCTACTATTCTACTTATTACTCATTGGTTTTTCTCTTCTAGCCCAGCCTACTAATGATAGATGTAGTTCTCCTACTCTACTAGAAATTGGATTGAACGCTGAAACATGCATTCCCATCAGAGGAGATACTAGAGGAACAGAGGATGCTACCTTAGTAGAGGAGGCGCCTACAGTTTGTTCTGGCTCTTGGTTTACTGATGATGTTTGGTATAGCTTTACCACTGGTGATACACCGCCCCCTTTCGGAGT
>CAKZVJ010000068.1 GCA_937923345.1 uncultured Saprospiraceae bacterium | reverse complement strand
ATCTATAACGAGTTTTAAGCCTTTAGACTTTTTAGCTTACATAAGCGTTAAGAATCCCTGCCTGCGTGACGCAGTCAGGCAGGTTTACAGTCGAGAGGTTTTTGGTTCTTTTTTACGGGAAAAAAGAACGTGAAAGAACAGCAGTTAAGAATAAGATATCAGAAAAGTTCCATTTAGAAATTACAATCTTAAAACAAGAACCACCGAAAGGCAAAATAGTTAATATTGTAATACACTTCACAATAAAGTAAAGTATTATAATTCAATGGTAAACGGACTAATTAATTTTTACTGTACAGTATAAGGATAGTCACTATCTAAAAAATACGCTTCAAGACTTCATCTTTATAGCTAGAACCTATCGGGATTCTTTTGTCTCCTAAGTGTACCATATTTCCTTCAAGCGCAGAAACCATATTGATGTTGACAATGTGCGACTTGTGGATGCGCATAAATTTATCTGCAGGCAATTCTTGTTGCAATTTTTTTAGAGAATATAAAGAAAGTGTCCGACCATCCTTAGTGTGGTAGGCGACGTATTCCTTCATACTTTCGATGCACAAGATGTCTTTGTAAAACATACGAAAAACCTTAAAATCTGACTTCACCAATATATAGTCCTTTGATCCTTCTTCGTTCTTAGTCGGCTGCTCAACAATTTGTTGCGGGCCTACTTCTTGTTCAGCTTTGAGTAGCTTGCTGGCCTTATTGACGGCTTGTAAAAACCGTTCAAAACGAAACGGCTTGAGGAGATAATCCACTGCAGCCAACTCATAACTTTGTATAGCATACTCTTTATAAGCGGTCGTAAATATGACCATAGGTTTATAGGGTAAGGTTTTTAAAAATTCGACTCCAGTTAGTTCAGGCATCTGAATATCCAAAAACATGATATCTACCTTTTCCTCTTGTAGCACCTGCATTGCTTCGAGTGGATTAGCACACTTCCCTACTATCTGCAAATGCTGGAGCCGGCCGATATAGTTCTCAACAAGATTCCTAGCCAGTTCTTCATCATCAACTATGAGACAATTTATTTTCTTCATGTGACGATTAGTTTTAGAGTGCTTTCATATTTATTCTTTTCCTTTCTAATATCTAACTCGAACCGATCTGCTGGATAGAGCAGCTGGAGTCTTTTTTTAATATTCTCAAGGCCCACTCCACCTTGTTTATCTTTGGTAAAATTTTGAGCAGGAATACTATTGCATACATTAAAAACAATCTGGTTTCCTATAGAACTCAATTTTATCTTTACAAAGCCTTCTTTCAGATCTTCGATCTTGCTATGCTTAAATGCGTTCTCTACAAGAGGGATAAAGAGCAAAGGAGGTATCATCAGACTGGGCGCAGCGCTAGATATGTCAAGCTCCACATCCATACCTCGGCTATCTTTCAACAACTTAAGATCAATAAAATTTTGGATATATTTGATTTCCTTTTCCAGTGGCACCTTGGCTTCGTTAGAGTCGTAGACCATATAGCGCAGTATTTCGGATAGCTGCATAACTGCTTCTGGGGTCTGCGGAGCTTGCGTCACTGATAGGCTGTAAATATTATTGAGTGCATTGAATAAGAAATGCGGATTGACTTGAGACTTTAAAAATTTTAATTCTGTCTCCAATTTTTCTTTATCTAGTCGCATGGCTTCTTTTTCCTTTCTATTGGCGTATCGAGTTATCTCTACTAATGTAGTTCCAAGGTAAGCGATAATTAATGGCACTAGTCTAGGTATCCAACGTATAGGTCTACCTAATCGTGCACCTCTGCCAGACGACTGTGGTGAGACCCAATCAGACCAAGGAAAAACCTCATGATATAGTAGCAAAACAGTTAGCCCAATCAAAAATGTACTAGACAAAATATATTGCAAGTGTTTCTTCTGAAAATAAAACTTAGGAAGCAGAAATCGAATATTGAAAAACACAATAATAGTCACACCCAAGAGATTCCAAATACTATGGTATAGCCTTCGAAGAATAAAGTTTTCAAAATCATTAAGCGCTAGATTGATAAACAGCCAACCTCCCCACCAAAGCAGAACCTGCCAAAAAATATTATATTTTTCAAATCTTGCCATATCGTAAATATGTATACTATCTAGCTATAGAGAAAGGATAGTCTATGATTATTGCCATTTTCTCTATTAACTTATCTATTTTCTCAATTTTGTAACGCTACTGAGTCTCGAGTCAGGTCATTGAGCACAAATGACCATTCTTTGGTAGGATATGGCTCTTGGTAGAATATATTATAAACAAAGGTAAAAACATTGGATATTGATTACATATATTTTAAACATAAAAATTGTAGACAATGAAATTTTCAAAAAGATTATTAACAGCTGTGGCATTTCTATTTATATTAACCGTTTCTGCAAGCGCTCAGCGTGGTGAACGTGGGCCACGTGGTGACAGAGAACGCAGTCCAGAAAAAACAGCTGAGCGACAGACGGCTAGAATGGTCGAAAGTTTGGACCTAACAGAAGAACAAGCGGAGAAAATACAGGCTATCAATCTAATGTATGCTGAAAAAACTATGGCTGTTCGCAAAGAAGCAAGGGCCAAAGAATACGCACAAAGAGAAAATGTACGTGAAGCACTCAAGCCAATGCGAGAAGCGCAAGAAGCTGAATTATTGAGTGTCCTAACGCCTGAACAAGTTGAAAAATTTGCCGCATTAAAAGAAGAGCGTGGAGAGAAAGGATCAAGAAGAGGTAAGGCTAAAAGAGGAGAAAAGGGTCGCAAGCTCAAAAAATAATATAGTGCTCATTTGGAGTTCCCCTTTAGTAGTTATTTCCATTTTAGGATACCTTTTTCTAGGCTATCGACTGCTAGGTATATCACTACTATCCAGTGAAGTTTAAAATAATTACTCCTTTGCACTGCCCATTACGATTGATGATGGGCAGTGCTTTTAATTTGACAAATGAACAACCATGCATAAAAAACCGCTACTCTCCTTTATAATATTCCTCAGTTGCTTATGTCTTTATGCACAAGGTGTATCTGTCCATGGTGTGGTAGAGGATGCACAAAGCAAGGAGACTCTCATTGGCACCCACGTCTCTCTAGGCAATATCGATAATACTTGGACACTGACTACCGATGACAAGGGCAGTTTTCTCTTCAAAAATATTCCTAATGGAGAGTATACTGTAGAGTTTAGCTATATAGGATATCAAGTCAAAAAACAAAATGTACTGGTCAATGGACAAGACGTCAACTTGAATAGCATCTCCCTTACTGAAGGGCTTGATCTAGACGAAGTACAAGTTGTAGAAGAGGTACTTCCTGTCATTCAAAAAGGAGACACTACCCAGTTTAATGCCCAAGCGTATAAGACTTTACCAGATGCAGACGCTTCTGAACTGATAGAGAAGATGCCCACCGTAGTAGTAGAAGACGGCCAAGTGCAAGCACAAGGGGAAGATGTAAAACAAGTGCTCGTAGATGGAAAGCCATTTTTTGGTAATGACCCTCAAGCTGCCCTTAGAAATCTACCTGCGGAAGTGATTGACAAGATTCAAATATTCGATCAGCAAAGTGATCAAGCAAAATTTACAGGCTTTGATGATGGTGAAGCTACCAAGACGATCAATATCATCACTAAGCGGAACATGCGAAATGGTCGATTTGGTAAAGTCTATGCTGGCTATGGTACAGACGACAGATATCAGGCAGGTGGCAACATCAATCTATTTAACGGGGATCAAAGAATTTCAATTATTGGCTTATCGAACAATATCAACAGGCAGAATTTTTCTAGCGAAGACTTGCTTGGAGTGGTAGGCTCAAGTGGTCGAGGAAGAGGGGGCCGCAGAGGTGGAGGTCGTCGTGGCAGAGGCCGTCGTGGTGGAGGGGGCGGACCTGGAGGCGGATCTACTAGTGCCTCCGCAAGTGACTTCCTAGTCCCACAACAAGGAGGAATCACAGCAGCTAATGCCTTTGGACTCAATTTTTCGGACAAATGGGGAGAGAAATTGGAAGTTTCAGCCAGTTATTTTTTCAATGAATCCGACAATATCACTGACCAAATATTAACGCAACAGTTTTTTGATGTCGAAGGTTTGGCTGAAATTTATGAAGAATCCAGTATTGCGGAAAGTACAAATCTCAATCACAGAGTAAATGCTATTCTCAATTATAAGATCAATGACAAAAACTCTTTGGTGTGGAGATCCAATATGTCCTTTCAAGGAAATGATGGGCAAGAATCTTTAATGGGGGAAACAAATATTAATGATGTTTTTGTAAACAGCACAAGTAGTGAATACACCGCAAACTTAACAGCACTCAACTTCACTAATTCTTTACTATGGAGACATAATTTTGAAAAAGAGAAAAGAACCTTATCTATTTTTGCTTCTGGCGGAGTAGCGCCTAATGAAGGAGAACGCTTTCTGTTATCCGAAAATATATTCTCTACAGAAACTACTCGCCTAAATCAAAATTCTATCCTTGAAGCCAATAATCAAAATACCTCTACTAATGTACAATTTACAGAACCGATCTCAGAGAATGGTCAATTGTCCTTTAGCTATCGCCTTACCTATCGCCAAGAAGAAAGCAGCCAAAATACTTTTGACTTTGATGATAGCAGTGAATCTTTTGACCTTTTCAATCAAGATCTTAGCAATGTATTTTCAAACGACTACTTAAGTCACTCTGTCGGTGGAGGGTTCAGATTCAATAAAGGAGATTGGCGGTTTATGACCAGAGCGAATGTGCAGCAAGCAGAACTCATCACTGAACAATCATTCCCTTTTGAAGCAGACACACGCAACGACTTTTTCAACGTTCTTCCGATGGCAATGGCGATGTACAGACCTTCTCGATCAGAAAATTTTAGAGTATTTTATCGGACTAGAACCAGCCTACCGACTACTACTCAATTGCAAAATGTAGTCAACAACACTAATCCACTCCAACTCACTACAGGAAATCCAGACTTACTGCAGGGGGTCCAGCATTCATTAAGCGGGACATACAACAAAACCAACACGGAAAAGTCAACGGTATTTTTTATTTTGCTAGGCGGCGGCGTGACCGAAAACTACATCTCTAATAGCACCTTTCTCTCTGCGGCTGACTTTGATTCTAGCCTAGAGGCAGATGCGCAAATCACAGTCCCTGAGAATCTAGAGGGGTACTACAATCTGAGAGCATTCTCTACCTATGGTTTTCCCTTATCCAAAATCAAGTCCAATTTGAATATCGACTTTAATGCGAATCATAGTAGAACGCCTGGCTTGATAAATGGAGACTTGAACCTGACCAACAATACTACCACGGGTCTTGGTTTTACCCTAGCTAGTAATGTAAGCGACAGAGTCGACTTTACTGTATCTACACGCTCAAGCATAAATTTTGTAAATAATACGCTACAAAGTGAAAGCGCTACAAATTTCCTTAGTCAGAATAGTAAGGTAAAACTAAATTGGATCCTTGGGAAAGGCATCATCTTCAGAACCGATCTAAATCACTTTTTCTATGATGGTCTAAATGAAGAATTTGACCAAAACTTCTTGCTATGGAACATCAGTATTGGAAAGAAATTATTCAAAGATGATAGAGGTGAAATCAGCCTGGTCGTTTTTGATGCCCTGAATCAAAACAATGCGCTGACTAGAAACGTCACCGAAACCTATACCGAAGATCTACAAACTAATGTGCTACAGCAATATTTTATGTTGAATTTCAAATACGATGTAAGGCACTTTCGGGTAAAGAAGTAAATCATAATAGAAATTTCGGATGCCCATAGCCCATAAAAGACAAAAGAGAAGCAAAGTGCTTCTCTTCTTATCCATTGAAATTTGTATGAAAATTCTTTATTAAATCATATGATTACCTGGACACTCTACCACTAGCGTCTCCAGACATTAACTTTTCTACTTCCTCTACGGTCACTAGGTTTGCATCTCCTTTTATGGTGTGCTTCAAGCATGACGCTGCCACAGCAAAGTTTAGCGCATCTTGATCGTTATCATAGTTGAGCATGCCGTAAATAAGGCCGCCCATGAAACTATCTCCTCCACCTACTCTATCTACAATATGGGTGATCTCATAAGAGGGTGCTTCGTATAATGTCTTCCCATCGTACATAACGCCTGTCCAAGAATTGTGCGATGCCGAAATGGATCCGCGAAGTGTAGTGATTACTTTCTTAGCACGCGGAAACATTTCCATCAGCTGCTGTAAGACTGATAAGTACGCTTTACCATCTACAGAATCTCCATGCGTAACGTCTACTCCTTGAGGATGTAAACCAAAGTGCTTTTCAGCGTCTTCTTCGTTTCCAAGTATCACGTCACATCCTTCTACTAACGCTGGCATAACCTCGTTGGGTTCTTTCCCATACTTCCACAGCTTCTTTCTATAATTCAAATCTGTAGACACAGTAACTCCAAGGCGATTAGCTGCCTTGATGGCTTCTAAGCAAGCATCCGCTGCTCCTTGTGAAAGCGCAGGAGTAATCCCCGTCCAGTGAAACCAATCAGCATCTTTGAATACATCGTCCCAGTCAATCATACCTGCTTGAATGCTAGACATTGCCGAGTACGCTCTATCATAAATCACTTTACTACCTCTACTCACTGCGCCAGTCTCTAGGAAATAAATTCCAAGACGTTCGCCATCTCTAAGTATCTTACTCGTGTTGACGTTTCTTTTACGGAGCTCCATCACTGCGCATTCGCCAATATCATTCTTAGGAATCCTAGAAACAAAATGGCTATCTAATCCATAATTAGCAAGTGACACCGCAACGTTACTTTCTCCTCCTCCATAGACTACATCAAACTGATGCGCTTGAGAAAATCTTTTGAAACCTGGTGGGCTAAGTCGGAGCATAATTTCTCCAAATGTTACTATCTTTTTCATTCTTATTTTTTTCGAGAATCTTGATTCTCAATATTTTGAGTTTATTTAAATATTTTTTGCTTTCAATGGTTTAATATCTGGACACAAAAACCAAACAGCTGCCAAGGCAATAATAGCTAATGCACCTCCAATTAAAAATGCAGGTGTATAATTTCCATTCGTCGTTATCTCTGGAATCAATAAAGTCAATCCAAATGCCGCTAACTTCGCTCCTGTTCCTGCAAAACCAGAAAGCGTACCTACTGTCTTTCCACTAAACATATCACTTGGTAAAGTCTGCACATTTCCGATAGCCGTCTGAAATCCAAAAAGCAACACTGCCATAATAAATACAGCATTCGTCGCAGAACCAGGATCCCTTAGTAGAAAGAAACATGGAATCATCATCATGCATCCCAAAGTGATAACCATCTTTCTCGTTTTATCTACCGACCAACCAGCGCCGATTCTGTTTTGAGCCAACAAGCCACCAAACCATGCCCCTAGCATAGCACCTACATAAGGTAACCAAGCAGAAAATGCGATTTCTTTCACATTCATTCCAAATACTTCGTTGAGGTAAATAGGTATCCAAACGATGAACAACCACCATATAGGATCTATAGCAGTAGAGGCAGTAATAATTCCCCAACTTTCTTTACGACCTAATAACTCGGCTGTGTTGGGATTGTACCCTTCATCTCTAATCCCGTCCTCATTCAGGTCTTGATTCTTCTGTCCAGAAAGAATATAATTTTTTTCTGCGTCCGACAACCATGGATGCCTTTCTGGTGGTGCCTTTACAATGTAAAACCATGGCAACAACCATAACAGTCCGACTAATCCAACACAGATAAAGATAGCCTGCCAAGACAGATATACCGCCAACAACCCTATCACTGGATAAGCGACTATACCTCCCACTGCGGCACCAGAATTAAAAATCCCTTGTGCGAATGCTCTTTCCTTAGTTGGAAACCATTCTGCATTTGCTTTTGCAGCACCTGGCCAGTTTCCTGCTTCCGCAATACCTAAAATAGATCTAAACATAGCAAAACTGAAAACTCCCTTTGCAAGAGAGTGCGCAGCAGTGGCCAATGACCAAATCCCGATAGATAATGCAAAACCAATTCTAGTACCTATCCAATCGAAAATTTTTCCGAAGATGGTTTGTCCTGCCGCATAAGACAATATAAATATGGCAGATATCCGTCCGTAGATGGCCTTGCTATCATCTGGCCCTAATTCTGGAAAAAGATCTTTGGCTATATCTGGCCATAGAGCGCCAAAAGCTTGACGATCGATGTAGTTTATGACCGCAGCTAAGGCTACTAATCCAACTACCCACCAACGCAGGCCACCTTTCTTTTTACTTACTTCGCTGGCCATTTGTCTAATTTTAATTGTTCGTGTCCCAAGAAATCTTCTCTTGCTGGACTAAATATATCTAC
>CAKZVJ010000067.1 GCA_937923345.1 uncultured Saprospiraceae bacterium | reverse complement strand
ACTCAACAAACTATACAGTATAAGCTTAAAAAAATGGTTTGCTTTGAGCTTTTTAACCCAGTCGTCTACTCCTAGTGATTCTGTTAAATCTTCTATTAAGGTTTCAGGAATAAGGGATAAAAGCTCTTCTACAGATATCTTAGAATCTGATAAATCTTTCTTTAATCGGTTTGCCACTTTTTTTAAGGCTAAATTTAGAAATTATATCGAATTTCTAAACTGATTTTTTTTCTGAACACCCCTAATTTATAATTCACAATTTATAATTCACAATTTATAATTCCTTTTTCCTCTTCTGACAAATAAAAAAAGCTATCTGCAACGGTGCAAATAGCTTTTTGTATTTAATTATGCGGATCGATTTATTCCTAAAACAATAATATGCCTACTAGAGAAAAGTCTCTACTTTTAAAATTGACCTCACCGCTGAAAAGCGAACTATCAAAACTCGCCAATTCAGTGATTCCTATAGCTGTTCTCAAAGAGAGAATCAAGTTGTTAAGTTTAACACCTGCGCCCAGTATATATCCAGAATTTACTCTCTGATACTTATCATCCTCGGTAAAATCAATATTGATTTCTCCTACGGCATCGCTTTCAATTTTTGCACTCAAGGCATATCTGGCAAACAATCCACCCGATACCTGTAGGGCAAACCCGTCGTTACTTCCCAGGATGTTTAGATTCAAAAGTGCCGCGAGATCTAAATTTTGAAATGAAGTTTCTCCTAAAGAAGGTTCGAAGTCAGACCGTCCACCATTGGTGAAGTAAGACGCTTCGGGTTGCAGAGACAATCGGTCTCCAAGACCTATATTATAAACTGCACCTATTTGATATCCACTGATAAATTCTTCGTTAAAATTTTCGTCATTATCAGAAAAGTATTTCAAACTACTAAGGTTATATCCTGCTTTGACACCCAATTGTGCCATAGCTACGTTTCCTAAAAAACAAAAAAGAAGACTTGCTAAAAAAGTAAGTTTAAGATTTTTCATATTGAATAAATAATTTAAATTTTCTAAAACGCTATAAGGCTTGTATCTTCTTGCCAATAGCTGGACCCAATTCGTAAACACTTTCTATTAATTCTGGTTTGATGTCGGCTACTTTTTTATTCAAATTATTTGCTTTATATATTTCTGCCGCGTGATATAAGAGTTCTGGCTCATATGACTTTCCAGCTACGTGTTCTGCAATGATATTTAAGGCACCTTCTTTTTCTCCTGATAAAAACTGTGACCAAGCTAAGAGGTCATAGGACTGCGGGGTCGGACGCATGTCTATTTCTTGTTGCGCTATCTGTTGCGCTTGCTTATAGTCTCCTTTTTCTTCAGCTAAGAGCTGTATTCTATATTTGTTATACATCACGCCGTATTCAGGCTTACTTGTGAGGGTTAAATATTGATCTAATAGCTTCTGTTTTGCCACTTCATTGCCTTCATAGTCTTCGATTTCTGCCAACAATAAGAGGTAGTCTGGCGTGGCATCTCTCTGTACTAAATTATTAAGTATTTCTTTTGCGCGTTCAGCGTCTTTGTTGTGTGAGTATTGGATCCATGCGATGCCTTTCATAGCGTATGCATCATGAGGATCTATAGACAAGGCCTTCAAGTAGTGATTATAACTATCCTCGATTCGCCCAGCATGACCATAGTAGTCTGCAAGATTGGTATAGGACCACATCATGAAGGACTGATTTTTTTGTCTGACAGCATTCTCTAGCGCGGACTCCATAAAGACAATCGCTCTATCAAGTTTGCCGACATGATCTTCCCATTTTGATCTTCTTATCAAATGATCAAACGAAGACTTCTTTTCTATTTTGTCAAGGTAGCTTTTTGCTAGGTCAAAATTTCCTAATTCCATATTGACATCAAAGAGCATTTTATTGGTCTCTTCCAATTTTTCCCCTAGCTCTTCTGCCTTTTTTAAAGCGGCATGCGCATCCTTGAATCTATGTTGCGTGATATAGCATCTTGCCAGGCTGCGTAAAGAGCCAGCAGAACTGTTATTAATCATCAGGTTCGCTTTTTCCAAGTGATCATTGGCGTCGACCAAATACTTCACTTCGCCGGTTAGACCAAATAAACTATTTGATGCGGTAGCCATTTTCAATAAATAAGGGTATTGGCCTGGTGTCTTTTCCAGCTTTTTTTCCCAGAAAGTATATTCTTCTTTTTGTTTTGCAATGTCATTTCGCTCCCCTGGTTGAAGATATGCAGCATAATCATCCCTGCTAAAACTGTCAGCTTTTTCAGACTTAGGGGTTTCTTTCGCTATGCTAGCATTGTTTTCACAACTGCAGATTTGAAAAATGAACCCACAAAAAATAAAAGTCTTTATCAGAGTTTTACAAAAATTATTCATTCGTATTATATTTATTTTGACAATGGCTTGCCGATCAATTTTCTATTATTGACAAGCAGAGTGTTGGAGTATAATCGATAGGTTTCTTTAACCTAGACAGGTAGGTATGTGCTAGCCTACAGAGGTACTTTTTTCGGAATATGCCACACAATTAATTACGTATAGGGCAAAAAAAAACGCAGGCATCCTATAGGGCATACCTGCGTCTCAATCGATTTCTTAAAATGGCTCAGCCAAATATGGAAATACAGTTAAAAATGCTTTATCGTTAGCATCAACATTATCGTCAGAAAGTGTTGGGATTTCTGATCCATCTTCTCCACCGAATATTAATGTCAATTCTGTGGTGATTACGTCATCAGATAAGTTTCTTCCCGTAAGTACATTTGTTCCATCAAAAAATGTAGTTGTACCGTCTAGAGATACTGTTAGTACATCAGTAGCCAATACACCTCCAAATTCAGTTGCATTCAGACCAAGTAGATTTCTATCATCGTCTGTAGCTAATGTTGGACTTAGTGTGCTTAATCGAGTTGCAAAATCACTTGCAAAAGCTGCTCCTTGTTGCGATGGTACAGTCGTATTAAATGCATCTTTACGACCATCTGTCACGAGCACGGTGTTGATTGCTGGTCTTCCCATCTGATCAGCAGTAGTGAAAGTACCAGAAAAGTCAGGTAATGTTGGTGTGTTATCCTCATCGTCAGAACAATTCTGTAAAGTGAACGCTGCCAAGAAGACTAAACTTAATATCTTAATATATTTCATTATTTTATTTTTTATTTGATTTGAATTTGTTCTTATCTAGTTTTTGTTTCCACCCAAGTGTTGATGTTACCCGTACCTCCGATCATACTCTTAGGTACCTCGATGACGATAGACATTACATTTGTACCTGCAAAAGTATCAGCACCAGGATCGTTAAATGCAGTAGCCATACCACCAATAATTTCACCATATCTTGCGAAATCCATGAAGAAAGGATCATCACGTGGTCCAGCAAATACAGAAATGTCACCATTTGTGCCAATATTAGCAGTGGATCCGTATGGTGTAATGTCTACAATAGTTACATCAGAGTTTGCAGCTACAGTTCCAGAGAGACCTGTATTGCCAGTTGCTGCTGTTGGTCCGAAGAAGTACATAACACCATCACGAGGAATAGCGTGGATGATCAAATCCTCTACTGCATCACCATCCGTGTCAATATTGAATTCTGTCAATACGTTTTCATCAAAGGATGCATCTGGACTTGCTGCTGGGGATAGTAAACCCTGTGTATTTGCTACAAATACTATTTTATCGGAATCTCCCTCAAATGCATAGAAGTCAGTGATATCAGCACTTGTGCCTTGTACAGCGGGTGCTTCTATATGGTCTGCCGCCATAAATATTACTCCAAATGCGAGTAAGAAAGCTGTTAATAAGCCTAATTTGTTCTTTTTCATTCTTAAATTTTTAATTATTCTTTATGATTAAATAAATTGATTTCCAACATATACGTGTGCAACACGGAGATTGGATTTTTTTTACTTTATTAATAAAATGTTTCCTGGTAATTGAAAGGCGAGGCGATTAATTTCGCATGTTCTACAGGTATACACAGAAGTAATTACCCTGTTCGACCTATGGTTGAACATAACTATAGGAACAAAGTTGAATGAACTTTACTTTTAATGTGAACTATCTTCAATAGACCTTAAAAATTGCAGTTAATGACCCGTGAAAGTGTTGTTTTAATTTTTGAGTGCCATTCCTACTTTTAGCACTATTGCACTTGATTCTGTATCCATCTTGTTAATCTCACTCTATTCCTCCTACTTTGGGCTACAACTAAAAAAAAATGGAGACCGCAAAACACTGTCTCCAAATCATTATCCTAATATTGGATTTATTTTATAGTATCCCACACTCTATTATGCTAGGCATGTAGGCTACATCGTCTATGGCTTATAATTCATCATTGAGTCCACTCTGGAAAGTAGCGGATTGCAGAAAATGGGCTATTTTGGATGAGATTTTCTATTCTCGAAATTTAGTTATGCCTGAGCACGCCAACTAGTTGTCGCACAGGCATCAGTGGATTGAGAAAATGGAAAATATCGCCAAAAGAGTCATTTTATGGTTTCGTGACTTTTCGGAGCGGACTCATCATTTATAATTTATAATTCTTTTCAACTGCATTTATACTTCACCATTCATAATTTATAATTCTTTTCATCGACTTAATCCAAACTTTACAGGCAGTGTGAATTTTACTCTGACGGGTTCACTTCTTTGTCGGCCAGGGACCCAGTTCGGCATGTCATTCACCACACGCAATGCTTCCGCCCCGCATCCACCTCCAATGTCTCTAAGGATATTTGCATTTGAAATACTGCCGTCTTTTTCAACTACAAATTGTACAATCACTTTACCCTCAAGTCCATTCTCTCTAGCGATGGCTGGATATTTAATTTTACTACTTACGTAGGATAATAATTTTTCAGTAGCGCATTGATATATGGCAGTCTTGTTTTCATTCGCCTCAGCACAAACATCAAAGCGTGGCATTTCGTCTACATAAATTTTGATCTCGTCTACATCAATTTCTGGTTCTGGAGGTGCAACCGCTATGGGCTTTTTGATGCGCTTTTGCACCTTTGGTTTGGGAGCTACAAATACTGCTTTTGTGTTTTCTGGGACTTCAATTTTTACTGGAATCTCTTCAGGTTTCTCTTCTACAATATCTGTATCCTCAACAATTTCTATTTTCTCTAGATTTTTAACTACTGGTGGAGGTGGTATTTCTTTGGGTTTGTGCGCTGCAGTCCTGATAACCGGTATATCTTCATCAACGGGTATAAGTGTGATTTTTGTTTCGGAATCAGGGAGGGGATATGTAGTAAAATTAAAAGCCGCTAAAGCAAATGACATAGCGAAAATAACGCCTATCTGAAAGCGCATAAAATAGTTGGACTTCAATCCTGAAATGTCTGGACGTTTCATCTTTCTTAATTTTGAGCATGGACATAAGAAATCTGTTTTCCGAAAGTGGAATTAAAATTTATACACCGAATGCTGTGAAAAAAATCTTGTGAGAGGATCTACTCTTCTTTGTGAATTCTGTCGACCGAATTTAAGCGAGTACTGTCTACCTCTACTGAGGCATCTGCTTCCAATATTTTCAATGGAATCTTACGGTGACTCCTTGTTTTAGATCCACAAGAAGACAGCAAAAATGTCATTAAAAATATGGCTAGTACAAATACTCTCATAATTGGTATTTGGTTATAAGATGTAAATGGATTTCTTTTTGGTGTATTGGGTTGATTATTTATTCAAACTGAATACCCGGAGAGAGGTGTTAGGTATTAGCATTTAGCTGTTAGTTTTTTTGTGCCCTCATGATATATGTTGACAAGATTTAAGAATTTAAAATGAACACATCTATGAACACAGTAGAATAGCTTGGGTGGCCCTTGGGTGGTTGAACCTAACGCATTTAAGAAGACTACAGCAGTGTTTGTCACTTGATTGGTTAAAAGAAAACCTTATCTCTAACCACTTCCTTCTCACTATAAATTATCGTAAATTCGCCTCCCTGTCAGTATATAGATCTGATAGGCAAAATAATTATAATTTAATGATAGCATACGAAAAGTTTTCCCTTGACAATGGCTTGCGGGTGATTGTGCATGAAGATCAGTCGACTCCATTGGTCGCAGTCAATATACTTTATGATGTGGGGTCAAGGGACGAGTCTCCGGATATGACTGGATTCGCACATTTATTCGAGCATCTGATGTTTTCGGGATCTGAAAATGTCAAAGACTTTGACGACATTATCCAACGGGCAGGAGGTGACTGTAATGCATTTACCAATAGCGATATCACCAATTTTTATACGATTTTACCTACTCAAAATATTGAGACAGCTCTCTACTTGGAGTCTGATAGAATGATGGCACTAAAGATAAATCAGCATAGCCTCGATGTACAAAAGAAAGTAGTAGTAGAGGAATTTAAAGAAAATTGTGTCAATACACCTTATGGTGATGCCTGGCATTTGATATCGCGAATGGCCTATAAGAAGCACTCCTACAGTTGGCCGACCATTGGTAAGACAGTAGAGCATATAGAATTTGCAGAACTAAATGATGTGCAGAATTTTTTCAAAAAGCATTATTCGCCTTCCAATGCAATCATGGTGCTGTCTGGAAATATCTCTCTTGCCAAAGCTAAGGTCTTGTCTGAAAAATGGTTTTCTGATATTCCTTCAGGCCCGCCTTATCTGCGCAAATTATCGCTAGAGCCAAAGCAAGAAGCTACGCAAAAGGTAGTGACTAAAGCGAATGTGCCTATGGATGCAGTGTACATTTGTTTTCACGTCGCAGAGCGGAAGCATAAGGATTACTACGCGACAGATTTATTATCAGATATAATATGTAATGGTAAGTCATCTCGCTTCTACCAAAAATTTATCAAAGAGAAAAAAATGTTTAGCTATATCGATGCCTACATCACTGGTAGCAGTGATCCGGGACTTTTGGTCATCGAAGGAAAATTGTCAGAGGGGGTAGATACAGAGCTGGCCATCGAAGAAATATGGAATGAACTAGAAAAAATAAAAGCAGAACCTATCTCAAATATAGAACTGCAGAAATACAAAAACAAAGTAGAGAGCTCCCTACTTTTTTCAGAGAGCAGTATTTTAAATAAAGCTTTTAATTTGGCATATTTTGAATCGATAGGGGAGATTGATTTAATTAATAATGAGGTGGATATTTATGCCAACCTTACTAGTGAAGAAATACATCGCATAGCCAATGAAATATTAATTCCTGAAAATGCTAATATCCTTGTCTATGAAAAACAAGACGCCTAAGACCTATCTTTTCTTGCTGCTTATGCTGTATGCCGTACTTGGTTTTACGCAATCCTCAAATCAGTTATTACCAAATTCTTTGCCTTCTTCGTGGGTAGGAGATTGGGCAGGTGAGTTACAAATATTCAAAGCGGAAGGAATGACTCAGTCACTACCGATGCAACTACTCATACAGCCGATAGATAATTCTACTGATTATTCCTTTACTATAATTTATGGTCTGGATATAGATAAAGGAACAAGAAGCTACGTGCTCAAAACTATTGATGCAAGTAAGGGGCACTATGTCATCGATGAGCAAAATTCAATCATCATTGATGCCTACTTGTTAGGAGAAAAATTAGTGCAACGCTTTGAAGTTATGGGTAATCTATTGGAGACCTTTGTCGAAAAGCGAGGCGATACTTTAGTCTGGGAAATATTTTCTGGTAAACATGAACCTACCACAGTTACAGGCGATACTGTTCAAGACGGAGAGGATATTCCAAGAGTAAAAGCTTTTCCAATGGGAGTATATCAAAAATGCGTGCTTACCTTAATAAATTAGTCTTTACAATAATCTAATTAAAAGAATAAGTGTATAAGCCAATAACTGATTGAAGGGCTAGATTACTTACCGTATTTCTATTTTTTGCCTCTATTTATATTTGAAAAAGGACAACTACTACTTCAGAATTGACATGCTTAGTGAATTTGAATAGATCTATCCAAAAATTCAATTACATTTAAGTATTCAATAAAATGAATACCGCTAAATGAAATCTATAATAATCATCTCTGTGATGCTTTTGGGTAGCTGTGAGGTATACACGCAAAGTTGTGATTTGTTAATAGACTTTGTGAAATCAAAAACTCAAGGTGGCACCTATACTACTTACAATAGCCAATTAATATCAGAGGTTACCTTCTACGATTTTTTGATAGATTCCAAAAAGCATTATTTCGCCATAGTTTGTTTCAAAAGAAATAATACTTCTAATACTTGTGATGAATATATCTATCAGGTAGCTTCAAATACAATACTTAAATACAGCTTAGATCATTACAAAAATGCGGATGAAGCATTTCAAGAACATATCCAACCTTTTAATGAAGAGTTAGGTTGTGGCCAAGCATTGTAATGTGAAATTTTTTTGTCACCTTTTTTCATAAGCACTTTTCCTCAAAATTATTTACTCTCTTTGAAATTTCTATCTTTTACGCTCGGGATAGAAGTGGTACTCTTGATACTGGAGGCCTGTGAAGCGAGTACCTAAGACGGCTACACGCTAGAACAGCATTCATAATTCACCATTGAGTCCACTCCGGAAGGTAGCGGATTGCAAAAAATGAACTATTTTGGATGAGATTTTTTATTGTAGAAATTCAGTGATGCTTGAGCATCAGTGGATTGAGAAAATGAAAAATATCGCCAAAAGAGTCATTTTGTGGTT
>CAKZVJ010000066.1 GCA_937923345.1 uncultured Saprospiraceae bacterium | reverse complement strand
GGTTCATCGGTGTAGACGCCCATATTGATGGTAGGGTATCCTAGCTTGTCTATCTTCTCTGCGCCATTGGTGAATGCCTCAATGGCCAGATGCGTAAATCCTTTGTCGCTAAACACCTGCAGCAGCTCCTTGGTCAGTCTACGGGTCTGCGGATGGAGCGGGGAGTCGTTGATAAATACTAGGCGATGTTCTTTGATCTCTTCGTCGAGATACTGTATCGCAGAGACCGCCTTGTGGTCCTTGAGGATACTGCTGGGGGTGCTCGTCTTATCGCGTAGCTGGCATTTGAAAATATCTCTGTAGCGCCCGATAAAATTGTATTGGTAGGGTTTCGCTTGGACATTGAGTTCGTCGGCAAAGCGATAGGAGAGGTCTGCCTCGGTGACATTGACCTCTGCGAGGTCCACGTCTTGTATAAGTTCGCCACTGGCGATAAATTCTACTCTGCGATTTTCTTGTCGCCCGTCTTCGGTGAGGTTGGAGGCTACTGGTTTGCTGGCCCCCTGGCCGCTATATTGTAGTCGCTCTGGGTCGATGCCTTTGTTGATGAGGTAGTTGTAGACCGACTCTGCCCGCTTGGTGCTCAAGGCTTGGTTGTGATGAAATTCGCCCCGATTGTCGGTATGTCCGATGATGCTGATCTCTAGCGATAGGTTCTTGGTCAAAAAGCCATAGACCTCGTCCAAGGTCTTGAAACTGCCCTCTAGCAAATCGTATTTGTCTGTCTCAAAGTATATATTGTTGAGCCCATCGGGGGCATACTCGGCAGGGGTGAATACGGTAGAGTGGTCGCTAAATTTGATGACCTTGACATCGTCTATGTAGTAGTAGCCGAGCAGCATATCTTCTGGTGCTTCCTGATTGGCAAACTGGCCGATGTAGATATAGTTGCTGGTGTCTTGGGCGATGAAGCTGCCACTGATTTTGACCCAGGTTTTATCTTTTAGGGCGACCTGGGTTTGGAGCGCGACCTGTGGCTTCTTGGTGAGTTGCTTATTGTCTTTTTCGAAAAAACTCTGATCAAAATAGGCGCCCAGATATTTGTTGGTCCTCCGCGGCGTGTATTCCTTATTGTAGTCACCGCAGTAGGCGATCCAAAATTCTGCATAGTACTCGGTACCGGGCTGGAGTGATTCGCGCAGCTGTACTTTGAGGTACTCTGACCAAAAGTCTCCGTGGATCACGATGCCCGACATATTGTATCCTGAGAAGGCCTCTATGGGTTCAAATTTGTTGGTCTTGAATCTCGGGGTGATGAGGTCGGTGGAGGCAAGATTGGGTGTCTTCCAGTACTTGCTGACGTCGGCATATTCGTGGCCATTATCCATCATGGATGTGGGCTTTTCTGTGGACTCTTCGAAGGAGAAATTAGGCACCAGATTTTGTGCCAGGAGGCGAGGGGTCGTCAGTGCCATAGCCCAGCTAAGCCATGCGATGAATAGTAGTCGTGTACCGTTTATGTATGTCATATCTATGTTGAGCGCGCTGCAGCCAGTGGCTTAATTGCTATGGTCTGCGATGATGACCCACTCTTTTTTTATCTTCTTCCAGACTAGGAGAAAGTAGCCACTGGCATCGTCCATCTCTTCTCTGGTCAAGGTATATTTGCCGATGACCATGATGGATTTTTTGCTGAGCTTGTCGGTCTCCAAGATGTCAAAATGGAGCTGTCCCATCGTCTGCCGATCGGGGTAGCCCTTTATATAGTTATTCAACGTGTTTTCGTAGCCTTTTGTCACACCTCGAGAGCCGATAAAGGTCAATGCTGGCGATTTCCAGTATCCTTTCATAAAGGCCTCTAAGTCGCCTTTGTTCCAGTCCGCGGCTTGTCTATGCAGTATTTGCTGGACTTTTGCGAGATCTTTGTCTACCTGAGCGCTGATGGAGGGGATGCTAAAAGCAAATATTAAGATTACGTTAAAAAAGAGATACCGCATAGCTATGACATTTTCTTGCAATGTAATGAATTAGTCCTAATTTTGCAGTATGTCTGAATTTACAGAAATAGGAAAGTTGCTCAAACCGCACGGGGTCAAGGGCGAGCTGAAGTGTTTTATCGAGGACGAGTACGTCGAGGATGTCCTGAAGAGCGGCCTCGTCTACGTCGCCCAAGGGCAATCCTCTTTGCCTTACTTCATAGAATCCATCCGCAGCCAAAACCCTTTCCTCATCAAGCTAGAAACGATTGACAATAAGGAGGAGGCTGTCCTGGTGGCCCACCAAAAACTCAGCGTCCCCACCAATGTGCTGAGCCGCCTCATCGTCGAGGAATCGGATCTAGAATATCACTTTCTCACTGGCTGGCAGATGATAGATCAAGATCTCGGCGAGATCGGCACCGTAGACCGCATCGAGGAGTTCCCGCAGCAAGAAATGGCTTTCGTCCAACAAGGTGAGGCGGAGCATCTGGTGCCTTTACATAAAGATCTGATAGTCGAAATTGATAAGCCCTCCAAGCGCATTACGGTGGCATTGCCTGCTGGCCTGATCGGGATGACGGAGGAGGAGTAAAGAGAATTATAAATTGTGAATTATAAATTATAAACGCAGCGCTCATTCGGGCTGTATTCTAACTTCGTTAGAATTTTTGTTGTATTAGTTCAGACTGTAGAAGCATCGCTCACTCTTTGTCTGAACTAGCTTGTACGACTTGTTTTGAGGCGTAAATACGTAGGATAATAGGATAGCTCGCTATAGCGAGCTGGGGCATGTGAGAAAAGTAATCCTTGGCATCTTGTAATCCAACTAATCCTAGTTCAGACAGTAGAGGTTAAGCTCACTCTTTGTCTGAACTAGCTTGTACGACTTGTTTTGAGGCGTAGATGCGTAGGATTTAAGGATTAATAGGATAGCTCTCTATAGCGAACTGGGGCATGTGGGCGAAGTAATCCTACGTATCTTGTAATCCAACTAATCCTAGTTCAGACAGTGGAGGCTAAGCGGACTCTTTGTCTGAACTAGCTTGTACGACTTGATTTGGTAAATACGTAGGATAATAGGATAGCTCGCTATAGCGAGCTGGGGCATGTGAGAAAAGTAATCCTTCGCATCTTGTAATCCAACTAATCCTAGTTCAGACAGTGGAGGCTAAGCGCAATGCGTTTATAATTTATAACTTATAATTTATAATTAAGTGGCGCATTCATAACTCATACTTCATCATTAAAACCGCCGCCTCTAAATCTTATTCCCTGCATTGTACTCTGCCCCAAACAAAAAAATGCAGCACCTCAAAAAGAAATGCTGCATTTGTAAAATTTACTT
>CAKZVJ010000065.1 GCA_937923345.1 uncultured Saprospiraceae bacterium | reverse complement strand
AGAAGTGCAACAATCCAACTTCGATAAATTCACCAGTTTACTTTTGGATTTGAATCCTAAACGAGTACTTATTCTTGGAGATCTATTTCATAGTGACTGCAATACGGCTTGGGAAGATTTTACTTTTATTACCAAACAGTTTTCTGCTATCTCATTTGAGTTGGTGGTCGGTAATCATGACATCATGGATGAGACGCAGTACGCGTATGCAAAAATGTTGATTCATCCTGAACCTTATGTGCAAGGACCTTTTGTCTTGACGCATCACCCCATGGAGGTAGACGATATTCCTGAGGAGCTCTTTAATCTATGTGGGCATATTCATCCCGCGGTGTATTTGCGCGGTGTGGCTAAGCAGGGAATGAAATTGCCTTGTTTTCATTTTACGGAGAAGCAAGGTGTTCTCCCCGCTTTCGGAGAATTCACGGGTACTGCTATTATGAAGACTAAACGTAAGGATCAGGTATTTGTGGTTTCAAATGATAAGGTAATTGAGATGTCGGCTTAGTTCAAAATTCATGTATAAATCTAAAGATTATATGCTAGATTAAATTTCGGCATTTAAAGATTTAGTGTCGTAAGCGTCAAGAAAAGTCGTAGGCAAGCTTTATGGTCGAGCAAACGTATGCTATGTAAAAGAGACAGCGTATAACGTAGGGGATAAAATTGAATGTACTGCTTTCCCAAGGCGAGTTTTAAGCTTGTAGACTTTTTAGCTTACGTAAGCGTTAAGAATCTTTACAAGCCGAGAGGTTTTTGTTACTTTTTTACGGAAAAAAAGTAAGTGAAAGAAAAGTATCAAGATTTCTAAACTACCACATATAAAGTTTGATAGAAGTCAACCTACCCACCAGGAACAACTTCCTCTTCCCCAAAACCAATCAAATACCGCCACTCGTCTTTATACTTTTCAATATCATCAAACAAGAGGTATAAAAATATCAAGCCGACCTCCTCCTTGTATAAAGTGATGAGTTGGCAATTCTTTTTGGGAGAAAATTCATCCTTGGGATTGAACATAGATTGAGTCGCCCAATCTGCACCAAAGAAGTCTAAGTCCTCAGACCCTAATTTGTGTAAGGTGACTGGATCATCATTTATATTGTCAATGAGATGCCCTAGGCGAACACCATTTTTGATGTGCGGATTGGACATCTCCAAACTATCTTGTGGATAAGACATAACTTCTACCCGTGCCTCTACCTTGTCTGTGTGTGCAATCAGGAAATCTGTTTTAAAAAATGAGTTGTGGTCTTTTTTTAGCGAAAAGGCAGCCTGCTCAAGTGGGGCAAAGAGTGCTATGTTGGATTCTGACAAAGCAATCATGACTTCTACTTGGAAGGATTGCGCTGAAATAATTCCAGAATAGAAAAGAAAAAATAGCACCAGCGCTCGCATTAAATTCCTAATATTTTTTTGTTAGATGCTTCGTCCGCATCGATGCCTGCAAAATCATCGAAAGCTTTTCCGGATACTTCAATGATATGTTTCTTGATAAATGGGGCGCCTTCTTTGGCCCCTTGTTCTTGGGATTTGAAACAACACTCCCATTCTAATACTGCCCAACCATCATAGCCGTATTTGGTAAGGCGGCTGAAGATGCCTTTGAAGTCTACTTGCCCATCTCCAAGAGAGCGGAATCGACCCGCACGATCTTTCCAGTTTTCGTATCCGCCGTAAACCCCTCTACGACCATCTGGCAAAAACTCCGCGTCCTTGACGTGGAACATTCTGATATACTCATGATAGATATCAATATGCGCTAGGTAATCTAATTGCTGCAAAATAAAATGACTTGGGTCATAAAGCATTTTGATTCGCTTATGGTGATTCGCAGCATCTAGAAATCGTTCGAAGGTAACTCCATCGTGGATGTCCTCGCCAGGGTGTATCTCATAGCACAAGTCTACCCCTAGCTCATCAAACTTGTTCAGAATCGGTACCCATCGCGCTGCTAATTCTTTGAAACCCATCTCTACTAGACCACTTGGTCTTTGCGGCCATGGATACATGGTATGCCAAAGCAAGGCCCCACTAAAGGTCACGTGAACATCTAGTCCAAGATGATTGCTCGCTTGCGCGGCCATGAGAACTTGCTTGACTGCCCATTTTTGACGAGCGGCTGGATTACCTCTTACTGCCTCCGGTGCAAAACCATCGAACATGCTATCATAGGCAGGATTGACGGCTACCAATTGCCCTTGTAGGTGTGTAGAAAGCTCCGAAATTTCTAAACCATAAGAGGCTATCTTCCCTTTTAATTCATCGCAGTAGGTCTTGCTGGTAGAAGCCTTTTCTAGATCTATCAAGTGAGATTCCCAGGTAGGTATCTGAATAGCTTTATATCCAAGCGAGGCTACCCATTCACATAGATTATCTAGGGTATTATATGGTGCTTTATCGCCCACAAACTGGGCTAGGAAAATCGCAGGTCCTTTGATTGTATTCATCATTTTTAGTTTATAAAACTAAAGTAGGGAAAAGAGTAAGGAAAACAAAGTTTTGAAAAAGGTACTAGAGGAAAGGGAGTGAAGAGAGTTGAAAATGGAGAGTTGAGAATGGAAAGTGAAAAACAGAAAAAGTTGAAAATTGTGGTGTAAAACTATTTAAAGTCTTTCTGCATAGAGC
>CAKZVJ010000064.1 GCA_937923345.1 uncultured Saprospiraceae bacterium | reverse complement strand
CGAGAGGGTGTTACGAAATGAATACTTTTAAGTGACTATCTTCTTATTGTACAGTAAAATTTGAATACTCCGTTTGCTACTGACTTCCCATGCTTTACTTTATTAGTTAATTCGCTACATTGTTAACTAAAATTAATTTTCGGTAATTAATACGTCAAATTTGTCATTTCACAATGAAATTTTTTCTAATAAAATATTCTTGATTGCTATTCTTTCACGTTCTTTTTTCCCGTAAAAAAGAACCAAAAACCTCTCGACTGTAAAGATTCTTAACGCTTATGTAAGCTAAAAAGTCTAAAGGCTTAAAACTCGTTATAGATGCTTTTTCACCCTTAAGTGTAAGTAATAACGGAATGCCTGTTCGACTGTATGGCTGTACGTTTGACTCAAACAGGTAAGCCTTCTTACGACTTTTCTTAACGCTTACAACACTAAATCTTTAAAGGTCGATACTTATTCTAGTTTAATAATTTTACCCTTATTTAAAATCAAAATGCAACCCAAATGCCCATTCATAATCTCAATATTTTATTCGAGAGTCTATAAGTATTTTAACTCTACTGTACAACAAACCGATAGTCAGTTATTTCTATTCCAAAAATCTAATCTTAACTGCTGTTTTCGCGCTTACTTTTTTTCCCGCAAAAAATATACTGAGTACCTTTTAAGAGAGGCAACTACTAGCCCCTTCTCGTGGCAAGTAGCATCCACTGTGCTAACTGCCGGAATTTTTCATTTGGAATTAAAGAAACAAAAATGGTTTTCTAAAGGAATGATTTCCAGACTTTCTATATGCCATAAGGATTGTCCATTTTACATAGAATAAGGATCTATATTTACATCCTCCCTCTCCGGACAAGCGATGTGCAAGGGTGAACCCGTAGGGTGAAGACGCCGACCCTTTTTGGGAGGTGGCCGAGCGAGGAGCGAGCCCTGAAACGTAGCGACTCTAGCCTTCTTTGAGCCTTTTCGGCTCTAAATAAGGCTAGAGAGGCCCCCAAAACATCATATTTCCCTATCGCCATTTGGCTTGCCCAGTTCCTGCTTTTTAGTTTGCCCTATCTCTGCGTTGTTGAATTTTGCCAATGCTAAGTCATTGCCTGTATCCAAGGCCTTGATCTAGGACAAACTAAATGTACATCCTCCTAGACAAACCAAAAAACGATAGGTGTAGATAAACGAAAATTGCGCATAAATACGTTTATCTTTACATATAACTCCTCGTATAAAAAGGGGAATTTAATAGATATTATGCAAATAAGAATACTGTTATTGGTGTTGGTGTTGGGATACGGCGTCGTGTCCGCGGAAGCTCAGGTAAAGAAGAAGATGAGTTTTTATGAGCTGGACATTATCAAGGGGCTTTTTTTTCAGCCGAATACTATCGAACCTTGGACGGGGCTCGCTTTTGAGGATCATCCCAATGGCAATCGTCAGATGGAGGTGCCGATCAAGGATGGTAAAATCCATGGTAAGGTGAAAGAGTGGGAACGCAATGGCAAAAAAATATATCAGGCCGAATATGAAAACGGGGTGCAAGTGGGCACGGAGGAACAGTGGTATGCCGATGGTTTCAACAAAGTGCATCTTACTTATCAGAATGGGCTGCCGCATGGGATGTGTACAGAATGGCATCAGACGGGTGGTAAAAAGTCATTGGGTGAGTTTGTGAATGGCGAGGAAGAAGGCGAACACAACTGGTGGTACGCAACGGGTAAGCAAGATCAAGTGGTGAACTATAAAAATGGAAAAGAAGTAGGAGCCATGAAAGCGTGGCATGAAAACGGGATGCTCAAAATCGATGCGAACTACAAAAACGGCAAACTGGATGGGGACTATGCGCTCTGGTATAGCAATGGGCAGCAAAAGGCGAAGAAGCAGTTTCGTGATAGTTTGCATATCGGGGAGGCGCTATTCTGGGGTACAGATGGAAGGCTGACTGGAAAAAAAATCTATAATGAGGCAGGGGGTCTACTCCAAGAGTATAACTACAATAGTGGTAGTGTGAAATTGGGTGAGCTACAATATGCTCAAGTATTCAATGCGAAGAACTCGTACTACAAGATAGACTTGCAGGCGGATGATCGTATATTTTATATAGACGATGCGGATGATATCACCTACTCGATAGATGGAATGCTACTACAATGTTTTGCTTATCCCAAGGGGAAGTCGGCGGGTGCTGGCGATATGCAGGCGATTTTTGACGGCTTCTTGGCAAAGGAGAAAAAATTTATTGAAGATAATACAGATAGTAAAATTGAGATCATTCAAACCAAGAAGACGACCGCTCAAGGAGTGCCTTATTATTATTGGCAGTTTGTGTCTCCATCTAGCAAAGATGAAGAACAAAAGGCTAGAACTGTCCAAAGTGAGCATTATTACACATTTTTTTGCAATGACCAAATTTTAAATTTATATTCAGTGGTGACTAATTCGGATGAGCCCAGTAAAGTATTGGGGATGCTTACTAAAATAGCGGATACATTTACTTGCGTAGAAAAACCAATAGACTTAAACTCATTGAAAAAATAGTTCAATAATAAACTTAGGCTATGCGGCATATCTTACTTATTCTTTTTCTTGCTCCCCTATATCTTTTTGGACAAGAGATAACCTTCTCTGAGGATTTCTCTATCAAGCAAGATGTAGCCTACTATATGCTGGATGATTTTGATGGGGAGATGGTCTTGTTTAGGGATATACCACGTGATCGAAAGTTCCATCTCTTAGATAAAAACATGCTCACGATCGGTACTACTCAAATGGAGTTTACGTACAAAAATCCAGTCATCATAGATGTGGTCAAAGTGCGTGACGATGAGTTTAGCGTCATCTACACAGCGCGCAAACGGGGTGTAAAATATCTCCGTATTGAAAATTTTGACAAATTTGGTGTACTGAAAGACACCCTGGCCATTGAGGACTCTTCTAACCTGATAGACACTCCACGATATAGCATCGAGAAGTCCGAAGATGAATCCAAAGTACTTTTTTACGACATCCATGCCAATAGAAACATCACCGCCATTATGGTCGATGTAGAAAATCTGAAAGTACTCTGGAAGACTACCTTTGAAAATTTGGATATCCGTCAGACTTTTCAAATCAATCAATTCGTCATAGATAACGATGGTTCTTTTTGTCTTGCACTACTGAAAGACAACTCTAGTATCCGCAGAAAAGAAGCTCGTTTTGAATTGCATATATACAATGAAGCGACTGGCGCAATGGACATGCAGTCGATACCGCTAGAAGGGAATCTCAATGTAAGTTCGATATTCAAATTTGACAGACTCAATAATAACTTAGTGGGTGCTGGATTGTATGCAGAAAAGAATGCCATCAAAGCGCAAGGCACTTATTACCTCAATGTTCCCCTACAAAATAGGGCGGACTACACTTTGAACTATACCCCTTTTGATGAGAAGTTCTTTAGAGAATTTTTGCAAAAGAAAAATGTCAGTAATAATACGGGTATTAACGCAACTGAAGTCAGGGATATGATATTGAGAAGAGATGGCGGAGTCCTACTCGTAGGAGAGAAAATAGAGACCAAAGGTAGGCAAAACATAAATGCAGCCGTGGACTTTGGCCCTGGTGAACGAAGCCTGCGTGCGGACTATTATTTTGATCAAATTTTTGTGGCCTCTATACATCCCACCGGCAAAAAACACTGGACGAATATTTTTCAAAAAAAGCAATATTCTTTTGATGATGGGGGGATCTATTCTTCTTACTTCACCTTTGTAGGTAAAAAAGGGGTGCGCCTTTTGTTTAATGATGAGATCAGAAGTCAGAGTACCATTTCAGAATTTAATATCAATGGCAAGGGGGACTATAAGAGAAGGGCGATCATCAATACGATTGGTACTGATATCAAGCTACGGGTGAGGGATGCGCTTCAGATCAGTGCTACGGATATTGTGGTGCCTAGTCAGTATAGGAATAAGTTGAAGATGGTGCGGTTCTCATTCTGAGA
>CAKZVJ010000063.1 GCA_937923345.1 uncultured Saprospiraceae bacterium | reverse complement strand
TGCAAGATTCTTTCGCTTTACAAGCTGGAAAAATATGCCAATTACTTCTGAATTAAATTTTGTTTTTTAGATTAGTGCAGTGTTGACGACAACCTAGATACGTGTATTGAATCGATGGCACAGCTCCATCAATCAAAAAATTGCTGGGCAAGCATCGACTAACAATAAATATAAAAAAAAAGAAGTGCTGTAGCACTTCTTTTTTTTAGTGAAGTGGTTCGTCGAGGTTTTCAACCTTGATGCTATACACGTATCGAATATAGAAAAGTATAAAAATTTTATAGCCTTGAACTAACAACACTCTGCATCCATAACATTTTCTATTCTATAGCTATAAATATGGGTTTGAGAAGGCTAAATTAAAGGAGGAAAGAAATATCACTTTATAAATGCAAAATGAATTAATGTCAATGTCTCGAAAAGCACATCTTTTGAGACAAAATAAGTAGTGCTAAGGCACTACTTATTTTGTCTCAATTTATCAAGCACTAAAGGTGCGCAATATCAAAGCGAGAACCGATAGCTCCTGCTATCGGTTAGCACAATCTCAAAAATCTAGGCAGATCGCAAGGTCACTCTTTTAGGTTTATTCTCAACGGAAACACTCAATAATCAACATTTTGAGTAAAGCCTAATTTTAGATTCTCTATAATATTTTTCTTTTCGATTAGTGTTTCACGCACTGGATCCTGAATCATTAAGGACAGAAAAGGGCTTTCTTGCGTAATTGCTTTGTTCATTATTTTAATTATCCTTTCTTCCAAATTGCTATTCGTAAGGACTAGCCTCTTCATTTCTCTTCCCAAAACAATCACTCCAACTTCTGAATGCTGCAAATCTTCTCCATACAAGTCGGAATGATTTACCCAAATATGATCAGATTCTAGAGATGGATAATATAAGCAAATCGAATTAATATCCTCTACATCTTTTATTCGTATTTCTGGTCTATCATCATAGGCAATTAGTTTTAAAATCATTACTCCCGGTATAGAACACGATTTATACTTTTCATCTCCTATTTCTACTTCTGTCACTCCAAATTCATAAGCCTCTTTGAATCCATCTAAATTTACCTTTGTTAATCCCTTTCCCTCGATTATTACTTGTCCATCTTGCTCTATTTCACCAAATGGCAACAGGTCAATTTGTTTACCGTCTTGCGTTATTAGACAAAAAGCATTTTCTGTACTTTGCTTATATTCATATTTTCTTTTTAACTCCGCTACCAGTTTATTGTATTTTTCGACATTAGAAATATAAATCGCAAAATCTATATCCTTCGTACCTTTCGACTCTTCATTGTTTAAAACGTACCAGATATTTCTAGCAATTGCTCCAATAATAAAGAAATCTACGCCCTGTTCTTTACACGTTTCACTTATTTGTATAAATACCTTTTTGAGCCCATCTATTGCAAGCGCATTATAACTTATTTTGGACATGTTCTTTGTAGATTAGGTTTGCTGTTTCTAAATATCTTGTGTTTCCACCATCAAGTAAATCTGCATATATCAACATTGGATCTACATATTTCGCCATATCCTTATGGTCTGTCCAAAACAATTCTGTGACTGTTATTTCTCCTTCTTCATCTGGTAAAATCCGAAGGCTTCTCATCACTTCTTCAAATTGCAATCCTGTATATATTTCTATCTTATCAGCGATTAAATATTCCGTTAGCTTTTCTGCTGCAATTGCACCACCCCAGTATGTTTCATTAGGTAATTTTATTTTCTTCCAATTTTTGCTCTTTTTTAGCCACCTATATTTTTTCTTTCGAAGCTTTGGCCTTAGGTTTCTATTGTATCCTTTTACCCACTCTTCGAATAATTTCTCTTTGTTATTAAAACTATATTCTTTTTTTCTTTCTTGGATGATATACTTCTCTTTCAATAAATCCTTCAAAACTACTCCTACTGTGGCAATTGTAACGTCAGCTTTTTCACCGATATATCTATATGGCTTGTTTATCAATTCTGGATTTATTAAAAACTGATAAATCACCTTTAAGCCTGCCTTATTAAAGGCCTTTGTATTTGTTTTTAATTTCTCTCTATTCGTTTTGTTGGTTTGTATATAAACATATATGCTTTTGCTTTTCAAAAACATGTTTCCTGCTGTATCCACATAAGGAATCTTGTTCACTTTTAGAATCTCTTTCGCCTGAGGCGTTATGTATTCCCCTATTATGATTAGTGGTTTTATCTTTTTTGTTTGCTCTAAAATTATAGGAAGGTCAGTTGGTAGTATCTTTTTCTTTATTTCTACAAAAAACCTCTCGTTTAGATTGTCATGATTTATTATGATTTCAGCATCCCAATTCACTCCATTTTTCTTTACATCTTCTTTAAGAATTGTACACACAACACCTTCTACTTCATTTATCTTCTCAATTGCTAATTCAAGTATTTTTCTTTCCATGTATGCAAATATACATTGTATGTTCCGAACATACAAGTAACTTTATCATACATTTTGTTGTGGTGCAGAAATCTGGCCTTTAAGGTGACCAATCGTTGCGTAGCATAAAAGGTACAGTGTACCTTTTAAGGGAGTAAACCACTAGCCCCTGCTAGTGGCAAGTACTATCCTCTGTGCTCACTGCCGGTATCTTTTATTTGGGATTTTAGTAATAAATATGATTTTGAGAAAGCAATAATTTATACGTCACATTTCAAACTTAATCCAATGAAATCCACATACTAATTAATACTAACCCGCGTGAGGGATCGACAAGGCGCGACCGTAGGAAGCGGTCCCGATTTTCCCCGACCAGCCTATTTTTGATAGCAATATATAGGTGTCGGGACAAGTCTTCGGGACGGGAGCCGAATGGCGTACCCTGAAAGAGCCCGACAATGAGACTCGACTGAAGTGGGGTGGCCTGTAGCTGGGGCTCAGGCGAGTGTCAGTGGCACGCCCAAAGCATCCTAAATAAATTATACTAATAAACATTCATTTTGCAATCCGTGCTGGGCTTATTATATTGAGGTATGGAAAGACGATATACATTTTTGGTTTTGATGGTGACGCTGATTTTTGCGGGACAGGTGCAGGCGCAGATGATGAAAAAGAAAGGGCATCCGATGCGGAAAATTGCGGTGGACTCGACGGTGGTCACGACACATGCGGCGACAATAAATGGGCAGTCGATTAACTACTCGGCGACGGCGGGGACGATGCCAGTGTGGAATGATATGGGCGAACCGGTGGCGAGTCTTTTTTATACCTACTATAAGCGGGAGATGAAGGGCGACCTCTCGGATAGGCCTTTGGTGATTTCGTTTAATGGGGGGCCTGGCTCGGCGTCGGTGTGGATGCATATCGCGTACACGGGGCCGAAGGTGCTCAAGATCGATGCGGAGGGATATCCGCAACAGCCGTACGGCATCCAAGATAATCCGCACTCGATACTCGATGTGGCGGATATCGTTTTTGTCAATCCGGTGAATACGGGCTACTCGCGGCCGATCGTGAAAGAGGGCGAAGAGGTGGATAAGAAAATGTTTTTTGGGATCAATGCGGATATCAAATATCTGGCGGATTGGATCAGCACTTTTGTGACGCGTAATAATCGTTGGTTGTCTCCGAAGTATATCATCGGCGAGAGCTATGGCGGGACGCGCGTGATGGGATTGTCGCAGGAGCTGCAAGATCGGCAGTGGATGTATCTCAATGGCGTAATCATGGTGTCGCCTGCGGATTATAAATCGTATGGCGCCGATAATGCGTTGTCCTCTGCATTGAATATTCCGTACATGGCGGCGGCGGCTTGGCATCATGAGGTCTTGCCGAGCGATTTGCAAAGCAAAGATTTGTTGGAGATCTTGCCGGAGGTGGAAGCGTTTGCCGTGGATGAATTGTTGCCGGCTTTGGCGAAAGGGGGATTTATTTCTGAGGCTGAAAAAATGAAGGTGGCTGAAAAAATGGCGCGTTATACGACGATTGATAAGGAGAAAATTTTGCAGCATAATCTGGATATGCCGACGAGTTATTTTTGGAAGGAGCTGCTGCGTGAAGAGGAAGGCTTGACGATTGGGCGATTGGATTCGCGGTATCGGGGATTGGATAAAAAGGAATCGGGTGATAGGCCGGAGTATAATTCTGAATTGAAATCTTGGTTGCATTCTTTCACACCAGCCATCAATTATTATCTCCGCGAACATCTAAATTATAAAACCGATGTGAAGTATAATATGTTTGGCCCGGTGCATCCTTGGGATCGCACTGAGGATGATACGCGCGCTAGTCTCGGCAGGGCCATGAATCACAATCCATACCTCAATGTGCTCGTGCAGTCCGGCTACTACGATGGCGCGACGACTTACTTCAATGCGAAGTATACGATGTGGCAGATTGATCCGAGTGGTAAGATGCGCGATCGTTTTACTTTTAAGGGGTATCGTAGTGGACACATGATGTATCTGCGTAAGGAGGATTTGAAATTGGCTAATGATGATTTGAGGAGTTTTATTTTAAAGACGCAACCAAAAGGGGAATCAGCGAAATATTAAGGAAGAGAATTATAAAT
>CAKZVJ010000062.1 GCA_937923345.1 uncultured Saprospiraceae bacterium | reverse complement strand
ACTCACCACTGAATTGCTCTCCACTAAAAATCAATCTTTCACATCGAGCGCATCGCGCAAACCATTGCCCACTAAATTGAAGGATAGTACTAGAAGTAAAATGGCAAAGGCAGGAATCAGAGCCAACATAGGCTTACCACTGATAGCGAATCCATAGTGCTCATTGAGCATCGTCCCCCAACTCGGAGTAGGCGGCTGGATACCGAAACCGAGATAACTCAGGCCAGCTTCGAGTAGGATTGCGGTAGCAAAATTGGCGGCAGCGATAACCAATAGAGGGCCCATAAGATTGGGTAGTAGGTGTCTAAGCATGATGCGCGGCATCGGAGTGCCCATCACTTTCATGGCTTCTATATAAGGTGCTTTTTGCAGCGTAAGGACTTGACCTCTCACAATACGTGCAACCTCTACCCACATCGTGAGCCCTACGGCAAGAAAAATATTAGTGATGCTTTTGCCAAGAGCAATGATGATGGCAAACACTAAAAGTAGGGTAGGGATGGACCAAACAGTATTGATGAAAAAGGAAATGATGGCATCTATTTTACCGCCATAAAATCCTGCTAACATACCTAGTGTAGTCCCTAATAACACAGAAATAATAACAGCGATGAGACCAGCCAATAGAGAAATCCGCACCCCAATAATCAGGCGGCTAAATACATCTCGACCATACTGATCGGTTCCTAATAGAAATGTTTTATTGGTAAGATATTCTTTTTTGACTTTTGCGGTGAGCTCAGATTTTGAGATACTAATGGATTGCCCTTCGAGCGTGCTCAGCGTATATTGATCCTGACTAGGCTTGATACTTTGCTGCGCTCTGAGCGGATACACTACATCTACTAAGTGATATAATTTATAAACCGTATTGTTTCTTAAGATGTGTATGGAGTCGCCCTGCATCTTGTATTCTTCTACCGGAATTAGTGTATGCGTATCTTCTTGACCCAAGAAAAAACGGCTCAAGAAACTCTTAGCAGGTACTGAAAAATTGTTGCGCACTTGCAGTACTTGACTAGTATAGCCTATAGGTGCAAGATTAAATTCTGGAATCTGTCGGTTGGCGTTGGGGCTACCGTCCGGTACTATCTGATACGCAAAGAGTGCGATGAAAATACAAAGCAAGATAAATAGACTACCAATGACGGCCGGTTTGTTCTTAATGAAACGAACAAAGGCAAGTCGATTAGGAGATACGTATACTTTACTTTCTTGCAAGTCCCTTTTTTGCATAAAATTAATTTAATTTCACATTCTATCAGGCAAACTATGAAGATACTTTTATTAGAGCCATACTACGGAGGAAGTCATCGACAATGGGCAGATGGCTTAGTGGCACATAGTGCACATGAGATACAACTCTACACTCTACCAGATAGTCATTGGAAGTGGCGGATGCATGGCGCAGCAGTAAGTTTTGCTACCCGATTTTTGGAAGATAAGTGGCAGCCTGATTTGATTCTTTGTAGTGATATGCTGGATTTGAGTACTTTTTTAGGTTTGACGAAGGAGAAAAGCACAAACATAAAAACAGCTATATATTTTCATGAAAACCAATTGTCGTATCCTTGGTCACCTACAGATCAGGATGTGGATACGCAGAGAGACAATCATTATAAGTTTATCAACTACACCTCAGCGCTAGCCGCCGATACTGTATTTTTCAATTCAGAGTATCATATGCATTCCTTCTTTGCCGCAATAGCGCCATTCTTGAAGGCCTTTCCTGATCACCAGAATATGTCGACCATTGAGAGAATAAAGGATAAATCTAGCGTCTTGTCTTTAGGATTGGATTTACAAAAATTGGATGGGTATAGGAAAGATAAAGAGACAGATATTCCCATATTGCTATGGAATCATCGATGGGAGTATGATAAAAATCCAGACTTGTTTTTCAATACCCTTTTTACCTTGAAAGCAGAAGGGGTTTCATTTAGGCTAATAGTAATCGGTAAAGGATATAAAAAGTCACCCAAGATATTTAAAAAGGCAGAAGCGGTCTTGGCAGAGGAGATTTTACATTTTGGTTTTGTAGAATCCTTGGAGGAATATGCGAGCTTGCTATGGCAATCAGATATTCTCCCTGTAACTTCCAATCAAGACTTTTTTGGCGGTTCCATTGTGGAAGCCATGTATTGTGATTGTGTTCCCCTCTTGCCGAATCGCTTGACCTATCCCCAACATGTAGGAGTAGAAAACACAAAGTACCTATATCAAAGCGATGCTGAGTTTAAGCTGAAGCTAAAAAAAATGATACTGGATACTACAACAGTTAAGCAAAGCCTTCGCGCAAGAGTAGAAAAATATGATTGGAGCCAATTGATTTCGACTTACGATAAAAAATGTAGAGATTGTATAGATTGAAATGTATAAAAGGACATCTTACATTTCTTAAAGAATATTGATTTTTTTATTGAGAGAAGAATAATCAAAACTTGATTTAAGGAACTTTTAGAAATAGAGAATTAATTTCGGCATTTAACGATTTAGTGTCGCTAGCGTTCAGAAAAGTCGTCAGAAAGCTTTACTGTTCGAGCATCATCATGTTTTAATTAGCAGGTTGTTAAAGTAGGGAAGGTCATTTGACATAGCATACGAAGCTAAGGCGAGTTTTAAGCTTTTAGACTTTTTAGCTTGCGTAAGCGTTAAGAATCGTTACAAGCCGAGAGGTTTTTGGTTCTTTTTTACGGGAAAAAAGAACGTGACAGAACAGCTATCAAGAATTATATTTTAGAAAAATATTTGTTTAGAAACTACAATCTCCATACAAGAATTGCCAAAAATTAAGTTAATAGATTTGAGCATGCTTCACTACCAATACACCACTGGCGAAAAAATTACACTAGTATTCTTACATGGCTACTGCGAAGACATGAGTATGTGGACCGAATTTGTGGATGCCTTCCGAACGCATTCCATTCTAAAGATAGATCTACCAGGATTTGGGGACAGTCCTACTTCTCATGGATTGACTATAGATAAGATGGCGTCCCAAGTCGAAGAAGTACTGCATCATCTTGCTATCAAAGAGGCCATTGTCATTGGTCATTCTATGGGTGGATATGTATCGGTGAGCTTAAGTAGACTCTTGGGGAAAAAGTTAAAAGGTTTGTGTATGATGCATTCTCATCCTTTCGAAGATCTACCGGCGACCAAAGAAAAGCGCAGCAAAGCGATTACTTTTATTTCAGAACATGGAGTGTCAAAATTTTTAAGCACACTCGTACCCACTTTTTTTGCGCCATCACTACAAGAAGAATATAAGTCTGTAACGGATAGACTCATAAAAGCGGCCTCAAAATTGTCTAGTGAGGCGGTCATCAATGGAATGGAAGCTATGCGACTACGCCCTGACATGCGCACATGGGTAGAAGAATTGTCTTGCCCTTATCATTGTATATTAGGGACGGAGGATATTCCGACTCCTTTTGATTTTTGTATGCCGCAGATAACGCTAGCCCCAATTACTAAAATGACCATTTTGCCTGGTATAGGGCACATGGGCATGTTCAGTGCCAAAGAGACCGTCCAATCGGAGTTAACAGACTTCATACATTTTTGTACCAAGCGACCAGCCTAGTGTCTACATTTTTACTTGTCATATTAGCCTTATTGCCAGTGGCTTTCTTTTGTGGGCTTGTAATCTGGGCGGACAAATATGAACGAGAGTCCTTTTTACCCTTGCTGATATGTTTTGCTTTAGGTGCCTTGGCGATTATCCCTTCCATATACTTAGAAAATGGAGTTCTAGAGGCTAGATGGTTTGACTTGACTGATAACTGGCATTTGCTTTTATATTCCTTTGTGGGTATTGCACTCATAGAGGAGTCATTCAAAGCATTGGCCTTCTTTGCGTATCCGTATGGGCAAAGATTCTTTAATGAACCTTTTGATGGTGTAGTATATGCAGTGATGATCTCTATGGGTTTTGCCGGCGTCGAAAACATACTGTATGTATTAGATTCAGGGATGGAGGCAGGCATCGCTCGAGCCCTGACGGCAGTGCCAGCGCATGCAACTTTTGGAGTCGTGTCAGGCTATTATTTTGGCCGCTCTAAGTTTGAATCTACCCAAATATGGGCCTTAATCGCCATTGGCGGCCTAGCGGTATGCATTTTCCATACCGGGTATGATTTTCTAATTTTACAGGATATTAGCCAGTATTTGATGCTTGGAGCCTCTTTTAGCATCTATATTCTATCGATTCTATGTTTTTTCATGGTGCGCAATGCCTTGTATCACAGTCCTTTTAGACAGGAAAAATCTTGACTCAATTAGGGATTATTCTTTTGCAAAAAGAGTTTACATAAATGATGGAATGTGCTATATTTGCACTCCAATTTGAAAAGATTGGATTGAGGTCTATGCGTCTTCGATTACATCGATAGGCACTCCCCGATAAAAATCGGGACAGGTCTCACCTCTTGGCGAGGTAGCTTCCCGATAAAGATCGGGACAGGCACTTCGCAACCTCTTGGCGAGGTAGCTCAGCCGGTTAGAGCGCAGCATTCATAATGCTGAGGTCGGGAGTTCGAGTCTCCCTCTCGCTACAAAGAAATTACAAACCACTTATAGTCACAGCACTGTAAGTGGTTTTTTTTTTATGGATTTATGTAATATCAATTATTTAGATTTGTTCAAGCAAATGCTATACTAGTGTGCTCCCCCCCCCAAACAGAATTTATAATTTATCACTTATAATTTATAATTCTCTAACAAACGCTTCATTCACCAGTCGATAATTAACGTCCAATACACTAGCATTTAGGTACTCCGTTCCATCTACCATCTGGCTACCATAAGCTTCATGGATATGCCCAAAGATATGCAGTTTGAGGCGTAGCGATTTGATACTACGGGTCAGTGCTTCACAGCCTACCGAAAGTCCCTTTGTGGTTTTGTCCAGTATCCCCATCGGCGGCCCATGCGTGACCAGAATATCGGTGTCTTTAGGAATCAAGTCCCAATGCCTAGCGATATCCGCACCTCTTTGTCTGTTGAAGGCCCAATCAAAAAACCAGGGTTGGACAGGAGAGCCCCATATATTTATCCCCTCTATCTGGACGCCAGCGTCATTGAGATAGGTGACATTGGGCGGAATCACCTTAGCGATATTTTCTGTCGACTCCTTCTCAAAAAAGAAATCGTGATTCCCCGCTATGAGTATTTTATGCTCAAAATCTAGCGCGCTAAAGTAGTCCAAAAAATCAAGTACTTCCGTCTGATAGCCACGCTTAGACACATCACCAGCATGGATGATCATATCCCCTTTTGGCAATGCAAGATCACGATGTTGACCATGGGTATCTGAGATGGCTACGATTTTCATAGGCTATTATTTGAATCGTAAGGTACAATTATCAATTTGAATATATTGCCGAGAAGGATCCTCTTTTGGGAGTGCCA
>CAKZVJ010000061.1 GCA_937923345.1 uncultured Saprospiraceae bacterium | reverse complement strand
TACCGCGCTATTCAAAACGGAGAGTGTATTTAATATCACCTTCATTTTTGTTTGTCTTATCTTAGCAGCGATATATTATATACTTTGGTAAAAACGTGGAGACAAATTAATGGATCGCTCTAATGAAAATTCTATAAGTCTGAATAAGTACATCGCTGGCACAGGACGGTGTTCGCGCCGAGAAGCAGATGTACTGATTAAGTCAGGTAAGGTGCAGCTCAATGGTGTCATTGCTTCCGCGGGGAACAGAGTCTTTGACGGAGACGAGGTCTTGATCAATGGTGAGCCGCTGAGCGATAAACCTAAAGCCGTTTATTTGATCTTTAATAAACCGAAAGGAATCGTTTGTACCACAGATAAAAGAGAGAAGGATAACATCATAGATTATATAAATTATCATCAGCGACTTTTTCCCATAGGTAGATTAGATAAGCGTTCTGAAGGGCTGATATTTTTGACCAATGACGGAGACATTGTCAACAAGATACTTAGAGCTGGTAATAAGCACGAGAAGGAATACATCGTTTCTGTAAAGCAACCGATCAGCCAAAAATTCCTAAGTGATATGGCAAAAGGAGTACCCATATTGGGTACGGTCACCAAACGATGTGTGGTAGAGAAAATCAACAAATTCACTTTTCGTATCATCCTTATACAAGGTCTCAATCGACAGATTCGTCGCATGTGCGAATACCTAGGTTATGATGTGCTAGCGCTGCAGCGGATACGCATCATGAATGTGGTATTGGGTAAGTTGCCAGTCGGTTCTTGGAGAGAGTTTAGCAAGCAGGAGCTAGAGATAATGAATGCCTCAGTAGCAAGTTCATCAAAGGTTTCTGCCGCAGAGACTAAGGATAGGGGGGAGTGAAATAACCTCACACATTATACTCATTCAGCAAATCAATCGTCTTACGAATCCCTTCTACCTCCGATAGTTTGTCGCCTTCATATTCGATGCCGATATAGCCGCTGTAGTTGGCCTCTTTGACGATTTGTAGCATTTTACGATAGTCCGTTTTCGTCTCATTGCATGACTTATCAAAGTCATGACTTTTAGCACTTACCCCTTTTGCGTAAGGCATCAGTTCCGCTACCCCAAGATAGCGATTGTACTCTTTGATGCAGGGCGTACCCCAGCGTTTACCATCTACGCGCTCCATGCAAAAATTACCAAAATCGGGGAGCGTACCACAGTTTTTGAGATTGACTTGACGCATGACTTCACTTAGCCATTTACCATCTGACGAGTAGCTTCCGTGATTTTCGACGATCACATTTATACCATAGGGCATTGCATATTGTGCCAGCGCTCCAAGGCCCGAGATGGCAGCCGACTGAACGTCTTTGGCCGTACCTTCACCAAATGCATTAACCCGGATAGAGTGACAACCGAGTGTCTTAGCAGCCTCGACCCATTTATAGTGATTGATGACCGCTTCTTTTCGCGCCGCATCATTGGTGTTCCCAAGGTCCCCTTCGCCATCTACCATGATTAGCAGCTGCTTCACCCCATGATCTGAAGCTCGTTGATTGAGCTCCTTGAGATAAGACTTCTGTGTCCCCTTATTGAAGAATGCATTTACATATTCGATAGCGTCGATATCAAATTCTTTTTTAGTGAATTTAGCAAAATCAAGGTTGTCAAGTTGCCCCGACTGCAGCATTCTGTGCAATGACCACTGCGCCAGTGATATTTTGAACCAAGCTTTGCCTTTGACAGCATCATCGTTCTCCACAGCACTACTAGTTTGACTGTCACATGCCGCCCAGCTAAACACGCTCATGCCCAGCCCATAGGCCAAGCTTCTTTCGATAAATTTTCTTCTAGATGTATTTTTCATGCCGATTTGAATATGTCCAACAAGATAAGATTTATTGTAATATATACTCAACGGAAATTGTCCCAAACTATACGTTGAGTATCAACGGGGTTTTGGGCGAGCCCCCTGATATACTCCTGACGGTGGTATATCAGGGGTCGCGTCATACGCTGTACGAGCTTCCTATGCAGCCTGTAGACTATAGTCCTCGCTAGTCTCTATCGAGCCTTCTCGACTCCTTAGTCCACTAGCCTGCCTAGGCAGCCCGTGCCGCTACTACCGCTCTCGCGTGGATTTTTCTCATTTTTGAACTTTTGCCGTAGAATTAGCACAAATTTATTTTCTCCATATCTAGGGCAATTTTCAACACTTTATTTAAGTTTGCACCTCATGGCCACCAAGTTAGCGTACTATCTTTTTTTATTGCCCATTTCATACTTGCCGAATGTTATCCTTTACAGAATAGCAGATCTGCTCTTTGTGATTTTAGCCTATATAGTACGCTATCGCAGGACGGTCATCACCCAGAATATCCAGAACAGTTTTCCAGAAAAAAGCGCTGCGGAGATTAGCAAAATTAGACGTCAATACTACCAGCATTTAAGTGACCTGGTCGTAGAGATTGTCAAAAACTTTTCCATCAGTAAAAAGACGCTCCTCGATAATTTTACTTTTGACAATCCGGAGCTGCTAGAAGAATTGTATAAAGAAGGTAGATCCGTAATCATTATGGGTGGGCACTATGGTAATTGGGAGCGCTATGCTATAGCTGGTGGCGACTTGACGTCACTCAAGGAGTTGGCCATTTACAAACCATTTAGAAACAAATTCTTTGATGAAAAGATGAAGGCTGCTAGAGAAAAATATGGGATGCAGATGATCTCCATGTTGATGACCAAAAAGTACTTTCTCAAGGATCCCGATACGCCCAAGAGCATAACTTTTGCAATGGATCAGTGGACACCGAGTCCTAAACATGCGTACTGGACTACCTTTCTAAATCAAGATACTCCTTTTTTCCCTGCAGCAGAAATGCTTGCTAGAGAGCATAATTGGGCGGTAGTATATTGTCGCCTAGATAAAGTCAAGCGAGGTCACTATCATACCTACTACGAATTAATTACTAAAGATGCAGCAGCTTTAGCTGAGGGACAGATCATGAATTCTTTTGTAGACAAGTTAGAGCGTACCATCCTAGATAATCCCCCACATTGGTTATGGTCACATAGACGCTGGAAAAAAAGTAAAGCAGAAGTATTTAAAACCTAAATAGACCATATGATCAGAAATTTAATCCTCGCCGCTGTTTTTCTTTCAGCACATTTTAGTTTATTCAGCCAACAAGTAGTCTGTGATAGAACCGCAAAGTTTGGTACTGCAGATATTTGTTTGCCCGCTATCGAGGGATACACAGAGTGTTATACAGATCCAAAAGTAAAGCCACTAGCTGATGCTACCGAGGTGCCACTTAATATGGTTTTGGGATACTATATAAATGACGCGACATATGAGAATATAGAAGCTATCGATAAGATGGAAGATTACTTCAAAGTATATGGAACCAAACAACTTAAAGACCTTCCTGCTACTACTAAGGAGATATCAGAAATGGGGGAGATGCTAAAAGGCTCCTTTATCACAAAGAATTGGGAGGAGCTAGCAAAAGACATCAAAATTGAAGGATTGGACATGGAGGTAGGTGTACCTGTAGTGGTCAAATCTTACAACATCAATGATGAATCTTTCTCGATAATTATGATCGTTAAGTATGCCATCGAAGGCGCAGAACCCTACGACGTAGTTTTGACTGTAAATGGATTTCTTAGCAATGACAGATTGGTTTGGATGGCCTATTATCTGTTGTTTGAAGGGGAAGAGACTGTAAAAGAGATTGAGAGCAAATCGAATGAGATCCTTTCAGTATTACAAAAAGCAGGCGCATAATTAGATATGAAATACGGAGTCTGTTTTTGCTTTCTTTTACTTACCATTGCTGGTTTCGCTCAAACAGGCAACTATAACGAGAAGGAAGTTTCCGACTATATTCAATCTCTAATAGGAGGGGAGAGGGAGGTATCTGTCCCTAGTGGCAGGATAGACCTATTGCATGATGGCACTGCCTATGAGATAGAGTGGGCCAGTAAATGGAAAGAATCGATCGGCCAATGTCTTTGGTACGCGCAACAAAAAAACTGTAAAGCGGGAATTATATTGATCAACAAGAAAGAGGGCGACTACAAATATCTGATTCAACTGAATTCTGCCTTAGCCTATGCAGGACTGGATGGAATAATTACGGTCTATTGGTTTCCAGAAGATTTTAGACAATTTATAAAGTAGCATCATTGACTTGGCCTCCTCTCGCCGAATTCGTAAATTACATCCATGAAAAAGATTCTAGTGATAGGTTGCTGTGGTGCTGGGAAATCCACCTTTTCAAAGCAGCTAAGTGATCAACTAGGACTTCCTATCATACATCTCGATAAAGTGTATTGGAAACCAAACTGGGTAGAAACGCCTAAGGAAGAGTTTGAGAAAAAGGTGGCAGAGCTGATTCAGAGAGATTCTTACGTTATGGACGGAAATTACTCGAGTACCTTAGCCATTCGTCTTAAAGAAGCAGATACATTAGTGTACTTAGACTACCCAATTTGGTTGTGTTTTTGGAGGGTAATAAAGCGTATTATCAAACATCACGGTACTACAAGACCTGATATGGCTGCAGGATGCCATGAGCATTTTGATTTTAGTTTTTTGCATTACGTAATAGCCTTTAAATGGATTGCTGGTACTCGTATAGAAAAAATATTAAAAAATGAAGATTATTCAGCCAATGTAATACGTTTGTGTAGCGATGAGGCGGTCTCCGTTTTTTTACAATCGGTTTAGATTATTATCTTTATTCATCTTAAGAAAATAAATTATGAATTCATACATTAAGATTTCATTAATCAGCACTCTGCTATGCATCACCCAATCTCTTGTTGGGCAAACATTTACTATGCAGGATAGCCTGAGGGGATCTATAACGGAAGAACGGGCTTGGTGGGATTTGAGCCACTATCATCTTTCAGTAGAGGTGGTAATCCAAGACAAATACATCGAAGGTAAGAATCAAATAACCTACAAGGTATTGGAACCTAATCAGGTCATGCAAATAGATTTACAAAGACCCTTAGAGATAACAAAAGTCATTCAAAATGGAAATGAATTGTCTTGGGAGTCTAAAGAAAATGCTCACCTTATTACACTTAAAGAAAAGCAGATAGTGGGTGCTATGAATAAGCTAACAGTGCATTACAAAGGTACTCCTCGTCCTGCTGCTAGAGCGCCATGGGACGGAGGATTTAGCTGGAAGAAAGATGCAAATGGAAAAGACTTTGTGGCTACTTCATGCCAAGGTCTGGGAGCTAGTGTATGGTGGCCATGCAAAGATCATATGTATGATGAGGTAGATAGCTTGTTGATGAGTGTAGAGGTTCCTATGCACTTGAGTGATGTTTCTAATGGTCGGCTTCGTGGTGTAGAATTGAATGAAAAAAAGAAAACCAAGACCTTTCACTGGGTGGTTGCTAATCCAATCAATAATTACGGAGTCAATCTCAATATTGGAGACTATGTGCATTGGGATGAGGTATACCAAGGAGAGAAAGGCAGTTTAGATGTGAGTTATTGGGTACTTAAGGATAATGAAGCCAAGGCAAAGGAACAATTTAAAGAAGTGCCAAGAATGTTGGAAGCCTTCGAGCATTGGTTTGGACCGTATCCATTTTATGAGGATGGATATAAGCTTGTAGAGGCACCCTATTTGGGTATGGAACACCAAAGTTCAGTAACTTATGGAAATCACTATATGAATGGATATTTGGGAACGGATTTGAGCGGTACAGGTTGGGGGCTAAAATTTGATTTTATTATTATTCATGAATCTGGTCATGAATGGTTTGCGAATAATATCACACATAGGGACATGGCAGACATGTGGATCCACGAAGGATTCACCAATTATTCTGAGTCTATCTTTTTGGACTATCATTATGGAAAAGAAGCAGGTCAAGAGTACGTTAGAGGAGTGCGTAAAAATATTGAACACCTAAAACCACTTATTGGTCCTAGAGATGTAAATTATCAAGGCTACCCAGGAGATGTGTATTATAAAGGGTCAAACATTTTGAATACCCTCAGAACGATAGTGAACGATGATGACAAGTGGAGAGACCTGCTCAGAGGTATGAATGAAAAGTTTTATCATCAAACTATAAATTCTTCAGATCTTGAAAAATATATAGCAGATTTTTTGAAGATGGATTTGACTGGTTTTTTTAATCAATATTTGAGACAAGCAGCAATGCCAATTCTGGAATATTATCATAGAGATGGAAAGCTATACTATCGGTGGGATAACACGATTAGCGAGTTTGACATGCCAGTGGATCTGAACTTTGAGGATGGCAACACTTTAAGAGTATTTCCCACAGTTAATTGGGACGCTATCAAGATTCCAGATACTGCTTTTGATGTAGATCCAAACTATTTGATTGCTATTTTCAAATCTGCTGAGTAAAGCAAGGAGAGATAAGAATTGTAGCAAAGTGAAAAGTTCTATTTCTTTTTAGGAGCCTTTTTCTTTTTGCGTGGACTGGCTTTGGCGAGCGGATTGAACTCCAAGCAGAGGTCTAACCAATAGGCTAAATCCGAGTCCATATCTATTCCTTCTGGTATGACAAAGATGTAGCCTCGCATGGGTCTACCGGTAAAATCCATTGGTAGGCATTCTGATTTATCAATGACCTTTTCATAGGCTGCTTCTCCTATACGGGCCATGAGCAGCTGATCTCCATATTTCTTGTCAATATGGATACCGCAGAGCATCTTATCATCCACAAAAAAGATGCGGCCGCCCATCATGTTTCTTTCTGTAAAGACAATATTCTTGTCTCTTAATATATTGCCGATTCTTTCAGCGGTGAATTCGTCGTAGGCCATTTACAGTATGCGATTTTGATTATTCAATATTACGCAAATAATATTGAATATTATTGCTGAATTTCCCTGCGTGAGTGATAGCAGCGATATGCAAGGTGCTAGACTGTGTATGAAGCTGTATATAGGGTAGCTCGAAGAGGGACGATGAGAGATGGCATAGATGCAATAGCTGAATCACAGTATAGAGCCTGTAATACAAGCGAATAGCACGACCCTGACTGAATGATGCGAAGCAATTTTGGTCCAGTGGACCAAAATAATGAGGGAACTGCAGCAAACCTGCTGTAGCTTTCCAAAGGGGGCACGCCCAAATAAATTATAAAAAGAAAAAATACTATCTACTGAAACACTCTGATATAATCCACTATCATGTGCTGTGGAAATGGAGTGGTAGAAGTAGGTGCTCCTGGCCAATTGCCACCCACGGCAACGTTGAAGATGAAAAAGAAATCTTCGTTGAATGGATAGTTTTGCGGTTCTGTGTTTTCTGGTCTAATCTCGTGTACCAACTGATTGTCTCGCAATACTTGTACATGATCTTCTTCCCAAATTAATGAAAAGATGTGAAATTGATCCCTGAATTTTTCACCATTGGTAAGGTTGTTAGCGCTGCCTTCGAAGGTGTGTTCCGCGAAAGAATTGCCATAATGAAATGTGCCATGCACGGTGCTTGGATCGCTGCCGATAAGTTCCATGATGTCGATTTCGCCACAGGCTGGCCAACCTATCTCATTGATATTGGCGCCTAGCATCCAAAGTGCAGGCCATATGCCACGGCCTTCGGGAAGTACCGCGCGAATATCAACACGTCCATATTTGAACTCCACCTTATCTCTCGTAATGATACGAGAAGAGGTATACTGATTCGAGCCTACTTGTTCTGGCCTTGCTTCTATAATGAGGTAATCATTGTCTCTGAATGTAATGTTGTCTCTTTGATAAAACTCTAATTCGTTGTTACCCCAACCACAAAGATTTGGGCAGCCGTTGCCGATTTCAAAAGTCCAATCATCTTCATTTAAGCTTTCGCCTTGGAACTCGTCAGACCAGATTAATTCCATACCTGGATAACTGGTAGGAGAAGTCTCACCACCAGGGATGACCAAATCTTCTATGCTCGTGTCGTCATCTAAAATGGTAATGGTCGTACTATTTTCATCGAATGAACCCGCTGTACTAAAAAGTCTAACCTGAAAAGTTTCCGTCTCTTCAAAAAGCAAATCTCCAATGATGGTAATTCTAATATCTTTATTGCTTTCGCCTTCGTTGAAAACCAACTGCGTAGGCGCAATAGCTTCGTAGTCTTCATCGGCGACTGCTGTGCCATCCACCAACTCGTAGGTCAATACAGTAGTATTGCTCACCGCTTCTTTGAAGCCAACTCTAACATTGAGAAATTTATCATCGGTTCCTTCTATGATATCGTAGTTGATGATATTCAGAACAGCTCCAGTGACGGTAGGTACGGATCCATTGTCATCTTCAGACTTACAAGCCCAAATCATCAAAGGTATAATTGCTAATAGAAGATACTTTCTCATTCGTAGTTATTTTTTTGATATACTCTAACGTAATCAATATTCATTTTGGCGGGTAGCGCTGCAGCGTTGATGCCCATCTTGCCTCCCCAGTCTCCACCAAATGCTATGTTGAGTATGAGGTGAAATTTTTGATCAAATGGCCAAGCTTCAAAACCTGTGCCTTCGTTCTCAAAGGTGAAAAAGGGTTTGTCATCTACGCTCACTGTATAGTGATCTGGCATCCACTCAACGCTGTACACATGAAATTGATTGTGTACATCCTCCATAATTATAGAATCGCTCTTGTGCGTTCCGATAGAGTGATGGTACGCCAAAGTATGAGCGGTGCCATATACAACATCTGGCTCGTAGCCTACGTTTTCCATGATGTCAATTTCGCCGCTGTGGGGCCAGCCTTTGTAGCGATCCTCTGAAGATAGCATCCAAATAGCAGACCAAACGCCTAAGCCTTTCGGTAATTTTGCTTTAATGTCAATTTTTCCATATTTCCAATCTCCCTTACCCTTAGTGACTAATCTTGCCGATGAGTACTCGCTATTGGAAATTTTTTCCTTGTGTACCTCTATGCTAAGGTGGCCATCTTCTACGCGTGCATTTTTCTTATCTGCTTCAGTATAATACTGCAACTCATGATTGCCCCATCCGCAACCTGCGGGTTTATCGCAAGCATCGCCGACATCATAACTCCATTTCTTTGGATCAGGTAGACCTTCATAATTGAATTCGTCTGACCAAACTAGTTGGTATTCATTATTGTCTTTTGCAGCAAATTTATCTTTTCCATCAACAGTAGTCAAGCCTAGATAGAGTCCTGTAAAGCAGACAAAAAGAAATAATAAAATATAATTTATGTAAGACTTCAAAATGGTAAAATATTGATTGGTAAAAAAAGGTGATTGACATCTCTGTCAATCACCTTTAGTATATTAACTAAACTATTCCGCAATAAGTGTAAATGTCCACCATGCTCCACCTACTTGGTTCTCACTAATATCGATAGTAAGTCTAAGTATTTCACCATCTGCACCATTTACATAAGAAAGTACTTCGTAAGTTACTTCACCATCTACTGGTATAGTCGCTGCACTCTGGTGCTCACCACCGTTAAAAGCTTTTGGTAATGCGATAAATGCACCAGTACCTTGTACAGTCAAGAAAGCTGGCGTATCACCATTTGCTTCTGTTACAGTGAAAGTATGATTTCCAGAAGCCCATGCTTCTGCACCACCTACTAGAGCAGATTCATCTACACAACCATCTGGAGAAATACCCATGTAAGCTTCTCCCCAAACATCACCATTCGCATTGTATGTAAATGCTCCTGCGTTATCAAAAGTGAACTCATCATCGAATGAACAAGCTCTAACATTTACGTCATCTGCATTGGTCGCGAACCATTCTCCAGATCCTTTACCGGGTCCTACGGCTAGTGCACTAGCTCCAGGATTAAGTCTCCAAGTCTTGCTTGAACCTCCGTCTAATACAGCAGCGCTAAACGTCTGTGATGTGATGATAATGTCTGTAGTAGCCGTTGCTTCTCCGTCTGCGTTGAATCCAGTAAGTACTACTGTGTATGCGCCGTCACCAGCATAGGTGTGCACAGGAGATTCTTCAGAAGACATGTTACCATCGCCAAAATCCCAAGTGAATGAGTCTGCGTTATTAGAAGTGTTTGTAAAAGTTACTGTGTTACCATCAATTGAAGATTCAAATCCTACAGATGGAGGTGCTCCAGGTAATTCTGGCTCCAATGAAGGATCGTCGTAAGATACTAATGTGAAGCTCCAGTATCCACCCGCAGCGTCTAGACTAGTTTCTAAAACCATTTTATCTACACCGTTATTATCTTCTAGTGTAACGATGTTGTATACTACTGAAGGTTGAGGTGTGTTGAATTCAGCACCAGTACCTACTTTAGGAAGTCCAACGTGCGCACCAATACCAGAAACGGTCAAAGTGTTGTTCATGTTGTCAAACTCAAAAGTGTAGCCAGCGTTTGATCCCCAGGCGCTGATATCTGCACCGTCAACGTTTACCATGTTTGAAGCAACTGTCTCATCAACACATGATCCTTCAATGTCAACATTCCAAATACCGAAGTCGGCAAAAACAGTCCCGTCTGTTCTGTATTCGTATGAACCATCAGCTCCGAAGATGTATTCTTCTTCCATGATACATGGTCTAGATCCGATTGGATCGTTTAGTCCATATGCCCACCAAATCTGAGAACGATCGTTTGGCCCCACTAACATAGGAAACTCATCGCCAGCAGAAATGTCTCTTAGCAGCTTCCACGTTTTGGTTGATTCTCCAGTGATGATTCTTCTCTGTGCATTCGGATCAGTAACGCTTATGTCTACTGTAGAAACGTGTACTCCACCTTCTCCAGTTGCCGTTAATTGAACAGTAAATGTTCCTTCAGCACTGTATGTGTAAGAAGGCGCTTCTTCTGTAGATGTTCCTACGCCATCGCCGAAATCCCATGCATAGGTATCTGCGTTGATAGATTCATTAACAAAAGAAAACATAAATGAATTGTCTGCACTCTGTACAGGTGTAAATCTTGCTCTTGGTTCTTCGGTAGTTGTACCACCTCCATTTGCCTCATCATCACTACATGCAAAGCATACAGTAAGTAGCAAAAGGAACCCAAACAGTTTTGTTAAATTTGGAAAGTTCATTTTAATAGATTTTTTAATTTTAAAATGTGTACAATTATAGTTAATTAATATCCTGGGTTCTGAACTAGAACTCCATTACTTAGATCAATTTGTTGTTGCGGAATAGGGAAGAGTCTTTGGAAATCTTGATAGCCTTCGCTACCAAATACTTCTGCGGCTCTGCCTTGTCTGACCACATCAAAAAAGCGTAGCCCTTCTAATCCTAATTCTACTCTGCGCTCATGGTATATTGCGTTTAGAAGTTGATTCCCACTGCTCGTCACAGGGGCAAGCGCTTGGGCGCTGGTTCGACTTGCTCTTTCTCTAACTGCGTTTAAAGATGCTCTTGCTGCGTCTTCTTGTCCCATATGGAATGAAGCTTCAGCATGCATGAGTAAAACGTCCGAGTACCTTATGATTCTATCATTTGACTCTCCATTCTGAGATGGATCACCAATATTAATCTCTTCATGCTCGCTTCTATTTACGAAAAACTTACGTGGGTAAAAGTCATGGTCGGCACCAGCGGCTGTTTTTGTAAATATACCTCTATCACCCATAGTATCGCCCACCATGAATACAGAAGCATTTAATCTAATGTCACCGGTCTCAAATTCGTCAACAAAGTCTTGTGTAGGAATATTGAATCCCCAGCCACCGAATGCGCCTCTTGCTATCTGGTATACATTCGCAAGGTTTCCTTCATTAGACCCATTTACATTTCCCCAGAAACCGCCACCTAGTGGTGATCTTTGGATTTCAAAAACGGAACCAGGTCCATTTTCTCCAGCTTTCTTAAATATGTTTTCATAATCTTCTGCTAAGGAGTATTCCCCTGAGTTGATGATTTCTTCTGCTACGGTTTGTGCCTCTGTCCATTTGGACTGATATAGGTATGATCTTAATAATAATCCCTGAGCAGCGCCTTTGGTAGCTCTACCTAGTGACGAAAGTGGGTACTGACTTTTCAATGGAAGTATCAGACTGGCAGCCGTTAAATCTTCTTCAATAAAATCCCAGATCAATGCCTCTTCTGCGTTGGGCTGATTGTATTCACTTGGACTCAAGGTACGATCAACTAATGGCACGTTACCAAATATGGTAACCAAATCAAAATAATAGAAGGCACGCAAGAATCTTGCTTCTGCTAATAATCTTTCCCTAAGATTTTCATCAAAGTTTTCGTCCTCTATACCTGGAACATTTTCTAGCACTAGATTGCATCTGTAGATGCCGATGTAGTCCGCAGTCCAGTTTGCATTCAAGTGAATATTGTTTGGAGTGCCCAGGAAGGTAGATAACTCTTCGAGTTGGGGTTGATCTGTTACGCCTGATCCACCTTTGATGGCATCGTCCGAAGCAAAGTCTCCAATAAACCATCTGAAGTGATAGACTTCATTGGTGTAGTTATACTGTAAAGGATCATAGGCTGCGGTGACGGCGTTGATAGCATCTCCTTCTGTCTTATAAAAGTTTGATTCTAGCTCTCCTACGATAGGCAGTTTATTCAATTCATCTTCGCAAGAAAAGAATCCCAAGAGAAGGGTACTGGCAATAAATGCAAATAATAATTTCTTCATATGAATAATTTTATACCTTTTAAATAATTAGAACTGGATATTTAGACCTGCAATGAAAATCTTTGCTTGCGGAAATAATCCACGGTCAATACCGAAGTTTAAGTTGTCATTGATTTCGTTTCCAAAAGGATTGGCTTTTCCAATCTCTGGATCTAGTCCACTGTAATCAGTTACAGTTACTAAGTTTTGTCCAGAAACGTAGAAACGGCATTTCTCCATTTTTACTTTTCTAGATATATCCTTGGGTAGGGTATAGCCCAACTGAATATTTTTTAATCTGATAAAGGAACCATCTTCTACGAAGTAATCAGAGAATCTAAAGTTCTGATTAACGTCAGAAAGACTAACCTTTGGTTGTGTGTTGGATGGATTATCTGGAGTCCATCTGTCTAATCTATCCACCGTTTGGTTACTTACTCTGAGATCATGTCTAGTCGTTGCGTTTACGATTTCGTTTCCTTGCGTACCATTGATGAATACACTTAAATCGAATCCAGCAAAATCAGCAGATAAACTGAAGCCATAATAAAAATCAGGATATGGACTTCCTAGGAAGGTTTGATCTTGATCGTCCAATACACCGTCACCGTTTACGTCTCTGAATCTAAAATCACCCGGAGTAGCACGAGGCTGTAAGGGTTCGCCATCTGCTCCGATATATTCTGCTACTTCAAAAACGTTTTGGAAAATACCATCTGTCTGATATCCATAGAAGTATCCTAATGGTTGGCCCACTTCTAGCCTGGTGGTATTACCACCCACGCCTTGGTTAAATCCAGCACTAAATGGACTAGTATTTTGTCCAAGGCTTATGACTTCATTTTCTATAAAAGAAATGTTGAAGCCAACATCAAAATTCAACTTTTTGATGTTGTTTCTGTAGTTTACTGCTAGCTCTAAACCCGTGTTATTTATAGAACCAACATTTTGAAAGGGTGGGGAAGAAGCGTTGATTCCTGATCCAGCCGTAGCCAAGATAGATGCTGGAATTAATAAGTCATCTGTTACCTTGATAAAGTAATCTGCGGTGAATGTCAATCGATCTTCCCATAGACCTACGTCAACACCAAAATCTGTTTGCGTACTTACTTCCCATTTTAAGTCAGGGTTTGCAGGAGTAGCTGCAACTTCTCCAAGGCTAATAATTTGTTCGTCTCCGAATACATATCTTACGGGATCGATCACAGAGGTAAAACCAAAATCACCAAGACTCGATTCGTTTCCATTCTGACCCCAACTTGCTCTTAGCTTTACATAATTAATATTCTCTGGTAGGCTAATGTCTTTATTTAGTAACCAACCAGCAGATACTGCTGGGAAGATGGCAAATTTATTATTCGCACCAAATCGTGAAGATCCATCTCTTCTCAAAGAAGCGGTTATGAAATATTTATCTTGATAGTCTCCTATAAATCTTCCGAAATAAGACACCAATGAAGATTCAGTAGTAAATTCAAAAGCAGAGATGTTGTCTCTATTTTGTTCTGTAACTGTTTGGTTGGTTATGAATGCATCTTCCGGATCATTTGAAGGAAGGTCTGCTAGTCCTATGCCCGTAAGAAAAAATAGTCGATCGATAAAAGAGGTACCTGCTAACAGGGAAAAGTTAAAGTCAGATTCCTTGTCGTATCTGTATTCAATTATGTTTTCTATGATTAAGTTTCTACTTCTTTGATTTTGTTTTCCTACACTATTTTGATCCACACGTTCGTGCACAAAAGCTCCAGTAGGGTCTAAGTTATAAGAAGGCGTAAAGTTGAATATGCGCGCAAAGTTATGATCCAGTGATCCATTCGTCTTTAAAAAGAGGCCGTTAATTAGTTCCAGTTCTCCACCAACCGATCCAATAATTCTATCAGAGGTAAAGATACTATTGGTCGTTTCTATTCGATTCACAGGGTTTTTTATGTCCCCAGTCACGATTCTAGAGAAGTTATTGGTGCCGTCTTCTTGTAGTACACTTGTGATAGGATCGATGTTCAAAGCAAAAGCTACTGGCGATGCGAATTCGTTGTTTTCAGGTAGTGCCGAGCGAGTGAAGTGTGTATAATTGACATTGCTTTTTATTTTGAATGCATCATTGACTTGGCTGGTACTTTTGAATCTTCCGCTATATCTTTCAAACTGCGCTTTTTCTAAGCCGACAATACCTTGTTGATCATAATATCCCCCAGTAATACCATATGTCGTTTTACCTCCAGAACCTAAAAAGGAAATTTGGTGGGATTGGATCGGTGCATCCACAAAAATTTCTTCCTGCCAGTCTGTCCCTTCTCCCAAGGTGCTTGGATCTGGTATGTTGAGCGGATTACTTTCGTTAGCTTCCAATAATAAGGTAGCATACTCTTGAGCATTGAGTAGGTCTACGGTATTCGCGACGCTTTGGGTACCTATATAAGAATCAATAGAGATCGTACCGCTTGATCCTGTTTTACCTTCTTTAGTAGTGATGATGACCACTCCGTTGGCACCACTTGTACCGTAGATGGCAACAGAGGCAGCATCTTTGAGTACAGAAATGGATTCTATATCACTTGGATTTAGGAAGTCAACTCCATCTAGCCAAACTCCATCTACAATATATAAGGGATCACTGTTCAAGGGAGTACCAACTCCTCTGATCTGCACTGAAAATGCGTTCCCTGGTGATCCGGAAGACTGTGTGATTTGAACACCTGAAGACTTACCTTGTAAGGCTTGCTCTACTCTAAAGTTAGCTGTTTTTCCAATTTCTTCAGCACCAACCACCGAGACAGCGCCATTGATTTGGCTTCTTTTCTGAGTTCCATAGCCTACGACGACGACTTCATCTAATAATGTTGAGGCTTCTGTTAGTTGAATATTCATGCTTTCAGCGGAAGAGGCCACAATTTCTAGATCTTTATAGCCTATGTAGCTCAATAAGAGTGGTGTACCCTCAATGGCCACGTTCAAGCTAAATGACCCATCGAAGTCGGTGATTGTTCCATTAGAAGGTTTATTTTGTTCTATAACGCTAACACCGATCAGCGTTTCTCCCGAATTGGCGTCTGTAATTACGCCAGAGATACTGATTTGAGCAGATAAGGCCATGGTCACTAATAGGCATGTAAGGGTGTTAATTGCTCTTTTGTTGAAGAGCTTATTAATTAGGTAGTGTGTAGAAATTCTGTTACCCATTTGTTTTATCATTATATGTTCAATCGCTTTAGAAGCGAATCAAACTCGTTAGTTCTTGTAAATGTAAGCCTAAAACCAACCTTAATCCAAAAAATAGCTTCTTTATTACTACTCACTTTGGCAAAAATGTCCGTAAATACTACTATATTTATACTGTATTACTACTCATTTTATGAAAATCGACACTCGGACGACATTTTTATTGATATTAGTCCTTTCTGTAACATATTCTGTACTTTCTGCTCAGTTGAGCAATATGGAGCGCTTAGGGGTGCCATTTGTTCTATCTTATGACAAAGAAGTATATAAGGCTGGAATTCAAAATTGGGACATATGTCAAGACGGTTTGGGAAGCATATACGTCGCTAATAATGACGGGATGTTGGTATACGATGGCTCTGCCTGGGAGACCCACTATTTGCCAAATCGGACCTTAGCAAGATCTCTGTATGTCGATTCGCTCAACCATATCTATGTAGGCGGCCAAAATGAGTTCGGGTATTTTGCTTTGGACAGCGAAGGAGGATACACCTTTACCTCGCGT
>CAKZVJ010000060.1 GCA_937923345.1 uncultured Saprospiraceae bacterium | reverse complement strand
ATTTCTAATGTAGTACCTTTATGACCTTGCTGCCCTCCAGTTTTTCTGTTTGTTTTTTTTCTTAATGAAGTATTTTTCTTAACCCTATTTTGATCCTGGGAGGGAGGGATTGAACTATTGGAACTGTCTTTCTTGGATTTTTCTTTCTCCTTTAATGCCATTACTTCTTTACGCAACATTGCATTCTCTTTTTTTAAAGAATTGACCAATGATTTTAAATCGTAAATTGCTTGCTCTAACCTTTTAAGTTTCTTTTGTAATCCCACATATCAAAGATCGCAAATCATATACTTTAGACGCATTTTGAAACCCTAATAAGACTAACATATTTACTACTTTAAAGCTCAATATTTGTTAATAAGTAACTCTTGATTTTCGTTTTCCTGCAAAACTTAAGAGTTATCAACAATCCATTTATTTTAGATTATTTTTAGGGTTTATTGACCTGAGTAGTTACTTTTCGAGAAGGAGGAATGGTTTTCCTTGACGACATTATCCTACTCAGATGCGGAGGGGGAATTACAGTTGTATTCTGACGGTTGCGCTTTTTATGATGAGAATGGAGAAATTTTGGAGAACGGAGATAGGATAATTAATGGTAGTTTTTGTGATAGTGATTTTCGGACTGGCTATCCAGCAGACCAAGGCATGATTGCGCTACCAACGTCGGATGAGGATATAGTATCTATATTCCATGATGAAGAATATATTGTAGATGGAGATTCTTTAGGGCTAAGAATAGAAGTACGCTTGCTGAGAGCAACAATAGATATTAAAAACAATATAATTCTAAGTAAAAGAGAAGAGGTATTAGATACTTTGGCTGGAAACATACTAAGTGCTACAAAGCATAGCAATGGTCAAGATTGGTGGATTATAAATCAGGACTACTTTAGTAATGAATACAAATGTCTGCTGGTAAGAGAAGGAGAAGTAATAGATACAGTGTCTTCTTTTATAGGAAATCCAGTTTTGGCACCTGGCGCTCAACAGTCCAATTTTTCACCCGATGGGACTATGTTTGCTCGTTTTAATCCTACGGATGAGCTGCAGCTATATGATTTTAATCGAAGTACGGGAGTGCTGAGTAATCTGCGCTTTATTGATGTACCAAGTACGCTGGAGGGTACTATACATTCTGGAGGTTTATCCTTTTCGGGAAGTTCTCGATTTTTGTATGTGAATGATGCCTTAGGGATATGGCAGTATGATACGCAAGAGACTGACATAGCGGCCTCAGTGGTGCAGGTAGCTGAGCGTGAGGTTTTTTCTACAGGACAAGAAATTTTTGGATCAGGTATTTTTACTTTTTTTTATCGGATGTCTCTAGCACCAGATTGCCGTATATATATGAGTTCACGTAATGGTGTTGATCGCATCTATGTGATAATGGACCCAGAGCAAAAAGGAGTGGACTGTAACGTGGTGCAAAACATCAAAATACCCGCCTGGAATGCTGGCAGTACCCCTCATTATCCCAACTATCGGTTAGATACGGCGCCATTTTGTGATAGTAGCAAGGACTTTCCGAGCAATCTGATGACTACAGTATCGACTGCGGAGACAAGGTTAAGCTTGCCAGCGCGTATCCAAGTGTATCCAAATCCAGCGCAGGACTTCTGCAATCTCTATCTGAAAAATATAGATACTCGGACAGTCCGTTTTGTGTTGCATGATTTGCTAGGCCATGAGTGGATACACAAAGAAATTTCTTTAGTAGAGGGCTCGGTAGTACAGGAGTTGGATTTAGCGCGCGTACCTGCAGGAATTTATGTATACAGTATCTATGATGAGGGGCAAGTATTGTATGCTGATCGCTTGGTGATATCTCGATAAGAGGATGACTAAAGGCTTTGAATTACTTCTTCAGAAAGACCAGTAGTTGCAATAATTATATCAATAGAAACGCCAGATTTTTTTAGTTCTTTGGCAATTTCGACGTTTCTCAATTGTCTACCCTCTTTTAACCCTTCTTTTCTACCCTCTTTAATGCCTGCTTGTATTCCCTCTCTTATTCCCTCCTCTTTTGAAGTGTCTACCACATTTTTAATGTCGCGATAGTATTTCAAACTGTCTTCGTATGCCACTCTTTCATCAGGAGTGAATTTAGCGATTTCAGCGGCTTCGAATAATTTGGAGAAGACTCTATCTTGTAGTTTTTGGGGCCGATCGCTGAGCTGCGAAAGATGCGTAAAGACATACATCCATTTGTCAAACTGAGAATCCAAGTCTTCTTCTTTCTTTTTGAATTTAGGAAGTTCTAGGTAAACAAATTTGAGCTTATCGTAGAATACTTCTCCATTATGGTCTTTCAATTCTACAATATGCAGGAGCTCGGCATCATTTTTATGATCATCAAAGACAAAGTCAAGAATACCTACCGAGTAAACAGGTTCTAACTTGTAGTCCCAATTCTTCTTTTTAGCCTGCTCTTGAATGGGGAAGGAAGCATAAAAAACACTTCTATCTTTAAAGTAGTTTTGCTTTGCTTTCTGCATTTCTACAATAAACCGCTCACCATTATCTCCAATACAATATAGGTCAAAAATGGCTTTTCTATCTACTTGCGTAAGGCCTAGTTTTTCAGTTGCGGAATAGGATAAATCTTTGATTTTTTTGTCAGGAAGAATTTGATTTAGGAAATCAATCAATAGATCCTTGTTCGGCTCCGTTCCAAATAGTTTTTTGAAACCAAAATCTGTTAAAGGATTGATATATTTTTCCATAATTCTAGTATAATTCCAACATGCAATTATCAGCCATTAAGAATTGCTCACTGCATTGCTGTACAAAAATAACACTATTTTACTAGAATTGCTTTACGGTGAAGCAACTTGAGGCAGGCGTATACCCTTTACTCCTCAATATCATAAATCCTCGCCTCGGCGTCTGCATCCTGTATATCGTAGATTTTTGGCTCTCGATCGCTTTCATTGAGAGACATGGATTCTAGCTTGTTGAGCATGTCCACAGATTGCACCCAAAACTCTTCAAAGGTAGGGCGCAGTACTCGGCCAAGTCCTTTGACTTGCTGTGGGTATTGTTCTAGATAAGGGTAAGTCATGGACTCTTGCTTAGTCGCATTATCTACCAAGGTGGCTTGATCTCCAAACCATATCAACATACTCAACATCAGAATCAATACGCCCGACAGAACAACACCCCCAACCAATTGATTGATGAAGTTGATTCTAGCGGCTCTGAAGATACCTTCGAGCCCTCTCGCCACGGTCCGTATGAGAAACATGGTGACAATGAAGGTAATGATGAAGCCGCCCAGAAACATCAAAGGATTGCTGCTCTTGAACAAGGTCTCTAAAAAATTGGAAGTAGCGGGTGCCAGTTTGAATGCGGCTAACAAGCCGATGATTATACTCAAGACGGCAAATAGGGTATTGATGATACCCTGTGAAAACCCAAGATAAAATCCATACAACAACACGATAGCAAATACAACGTCTATAATCATAATAGAGATATTGTTGAAATCAATCAATTGTGTGTGGAGGGGGAAAGCAAGCGATTTGCTTGCTTTTATCATTCTCAGAAGTGTGTGGGCTTACATTACACCAATATAAGCACTCACAATTGTTAACTATAGAAAGCAATTTTTAGTTGCTTATATATTACAAAAATATGTAATATGTTTGATATATACTAATTTACCTTTGTTTTGTATTTACTTATCGACTTCGATGCGATATGTTAGGTTTTTAGGTTTTTAGGTGTCTAGGTGTCTAGGTGTCTAGGTTTTTAGGTATCTAGGTATCTAGGTGTCTAGGTGTCTAGGTGTCTAGGTTTTTAGGTGTCTAGCTAATTGGCTCTGCTGATTTATTCTTCCTTTAACTCTGTGTTTATAATTTGTAATTTATATTTTATAATTATTTCGCCGGACAAGGGATAGTAATGAGGCGTGGTCGGCATAGCCTCGCAGCGCTAGCCCACGCAGTGCGCAGCACCGTAGCGAAGCGAAGTCATGAATAGCGCGGTCCCGACCCCTTCGTCGGGATGGCCCAGCCTCCTCCTCTTACACACCCAAATACTTTTGCAAAAAGCCACACATAGTCTTGTAGAACTCAAACTGGTTTTCTTCATTGCCAAATCCGTGGCCCTCGTTGTACTTTACCAAGTAGGGGACGTCCACATCGCGCGCACGTAATGCTTCGACAATCTGGTCGGATTCGTCAATGTTGACCCGAGGATCATTGGCGCCCTGCACGACTAAGAGGGGCGTGGTGATCTGGTCGATATGCAAAGCGGGCGAGGCGGCAGTCATCAGCGCAACATCCTGCTCGGGATGCCCCACCATCTCGTACATCATGTCGAGGTAGGGCTCCCAGTAGGGCGGGATGGTCTTCATAAAGGTAAACAGGTTGCTCACACCGACATAGTCAATCGCGCAGGCGTAGAGGTCGGGCGTGAAGGTGATGCCCGCTAGGGTCGCATAGCCTCCATAGCTGGCTCCGTAGATCGCAATGCGCTGATCGTCGGCATAGCCCTGCTGGATCAAATGCTGCACGCCATCGGTGATGTCGTCTTGCATGGTCTTGCCCCACTGTTTGAAGCTGAGTTCCCAAAAGTGTCGGCCGTATCCTACGCTGCCTCGAAAGTTCATCTGCAGTACCCCGTAGCCTTGGGAGGCGAGCAACTGTATCTCTGGATTGTAGCCCCAGTAATCGCGAGCCCACGGTCCGCCATGTGGATTGATGACGAATGGGATCTGCTGTCCCTCTTGGTGCTTGGTAGGCAGGGTCAAGTAGGCGTTGATGGTGACACCATCGCGCGCATTGTACTTGATGGGCTGCATGGGTGCCATATCGTTTTCGTCGATCCATGGACTGACGTCGACTATTTTTTTGAGCTCTGTCGTGTGGGTATCGTAAAAGTAATAGGCGCCAAGAGAGCGGTCGCTGTAAGTGCGTACAATGTACCTCGCTTCATCCCTACTGGCAGAACTGAGCACTACTTCGTAGCCTGGCAATTTTGCCTCCAAGGTTGCTTGCAGCTCTTGGCGCTGTCGGTCTAGAAAGTGGGTCTGCCTTTTGGAGGTGAAATAATTAATGGTGGTGGGCACTTTTCTTTTGTGCGAATAGGACATAGCGTTCACGTCTACTTCCCCATGCTCAAAAATGGTGTGGCCTGTTTCTTTTCCAGTGTTGAGGTCTAGCTGGGTGATTATGTTTTTATCTCTGTTGAGGTTGGAGCTCACGTAGACTAGGTGGTCCTGCTCAAAGTCAAAAAAGAGGGGAGTGATGTTTTCCTTGAAATTGGTTTTGAGGATGTCCTTGAATGGTTCCTCCTCATGCTCTCTATACATGAGTACGGAGTTGACGCCGTCTACTACTCTAGTCGCGATGCGAAGTTTTCCATGATGGTCCGTCATCCAACTACTGATGGCTTCCATGGGATTTTCGTTTTTCGCCAACTGGGTAATCTCGCCTGTGTGTATTTGGATTCTGTAGGGTTCGAAGAGTTGTGGGTTATTTTTATTCATGCCGATGATGAGGTGGTCAGGATCATCGATGAGGCTGTCGATAATGTTGATGCGAATATTTTCGAAAGGGGTGAGCTCAAGCAGATTTTCACCGGTGACGTCCACCGCAAAGAGCGAGAAGTTTTCGTCCCCTCCGCTATCTTTGATATAGATGATGCGGTCATCGTTTTTCCACATATATCCTGCGATGTCTCTTTCGGTTTCGAAGGTCAACTGGATTGGATCAGCCTGGCCATGGATGGGCTGGACGAAGATATTTTGCCTTCGTTCATAGGGCGCCTTGTAGGAAAAGTGAGTCCCTGTAGGTGAAATTTGATAGGCCGTTTTTTCTGGTTTTCTGAAGAAATCTTCTACTTTATAGGTACCAGTGACAGACGCCAATTGGATGAGAGCTTCTATTTCTGATGGATCGGATGGTAAGGTAGTGTTGCCTGGTAGCTGATCTGACATTTAATATTTTGTTAATTATTTTAAGAATAGAGGTCTTTTTTACGAGTAATCAAGTATATGCTTACTTTCGAGACTTCATAATATCAATAAAATCTAATATTTATAGGACAATTTGTACATTAGATACTTATTATTGTCAATAATACGTTTTGACCTCAGTGTTAATACAAAGGTATATAATTCAAATTTTTATCTTTGTGTAAATAAATCTAAGTGAAAAGATATATCTATAGCTACCTACTTCTCGTTTTTATGAGCATTCAAAGTCTGATGGCTACGGATAGCCCTACTGCACGAGTGGCTTCTGACACCATTCTTCCTTCAGTATTTCTGATTGGGGAATACGAGAATCAGTACAACGAACTTATCCAAGATTACGAGACGCTGTTATTTACGGTGTGTGAGTTTGATATGGATGTTGCCTTTTCAAAGTGGCAAAGTATGTTGAAGGAGATGAATGGTTTTGCGTTGCGCAATGGTGTAGATTTGGACGGAGTCAAAGTTTGGCTCAATGTATTCATAGAGCCTTCAGGCGAAATATCGCATTTGGCATATTACCTCAAGCCGATGTCTAAGAATATTGATGCGGGAGAACTAAATGCATTTTTCAAAGAGTTTATAAAAGATTATCGATTCCCTTTATTGTCAAAGACTACTTATTCTCATTATGGTACGGCTTCTTTTCCAGTTTTTCCAATTCGTAAAAAAACGGAACCTAGTGGTAGTGGACAACTGTCAACCGGTCAAAACTAGACTTTCTCCGTACCCACTTATTTCATTTGTTTTTTTTGGCCTTTTGTTGAGTGCTTGCACTCCTCAGGATACGACTATGCCTAGTATAGAAGTGCAGCAAGAGGAGACGGGATTCGCGCTCAAGCATATCTATTTTTTGGATGACACTACTGGTGTGGCTATGGGCGGAGTCAATTATGATTTTGGCATAGCGCAGTTCACTACCGATGGGGGCAAGACCTGGTCGCTAGATACGGTGAGCCAAAAAATAGTAAGAGACTTTGATGTGCTTGATGATAATATCTATGGTATCGGCATTGACAATTTTATTACCCGCAAGGAGGGCCCCTTACCCTGGGAAGAGTTGCCGACGCCAGAACGAGGGGAGTCCAATGGCCTAATCAAAACGGATAAGGGTTTTGTCCTAGTCGGTGGGATAGCGCTACAGTTTGGATTTGTGATACGATTAGCAGATGATTTTTCGACAGCTACTCGGATGGAGGTGGATGGCGAGATGAACGCTGTGGCGCGCTCTTCGCACACTGATCTGCATATGGTGGGATTTAGTGCCATCCTTCGCTCAGAGGATGCAGGCATCACTTGGGTAGAAAACATCACAGATGGCGATGATTACCGAGATGTGTTTTTTGTCAACGAGCGTACAGGATGGATAGTAGGTAACGCTGGTAGTATCTTGAAGTCAGAAGATGCAGGTCTCAGCTGGGAGACTTTGCGCGCGCCCACAGCCCACAACAAACGCAGATGGAATCGCATTCATTTTGCGGACGAATTACTAGGGGCTATAGCGGCGAATGATGGACTAGTATGGTTGACTAGAGATGGCGGCCAAAACTGGATTGCCGTAGAAGGTATCCCCGATGTGAACTACACTAGCCTTTTTGTCCACGAAGATTTTATTGTCCTGGGATCTGATCAGGGCCAGATCATCAAGTTGTTTTTGTAAGGTTTTTAGCGGATGCAGTAAGTATCAAGCAAGCCAT
>CAKZVJ010000059.1 GCA_937923345.1 uncultured Saprospiraceae bacterium | reverse complement strand
AGAAAATATTTTATACACTTCAAATAAAAGCGGAGGTACTGAAGTATGGGCTTTCAACCTTTCAAATCAGAGAGAAAAACAAATAACAAATAGTAATTTCTATACTCCTTCATCAAGATGGCAGCATCTAAACTGGATTTCTGATACTGAATTTATGGTTATCGTTGAACACGATGGTGAAAACAAGTTTGCTGTTTTCGATATAAGTGGATAATAACAGAAGAGCTTTGTTCTTAATAAGGGTTGCCATTTGTATTGGTTGCCCTTTTTTTGATTGTTTATACATTATAGGTATTTTTGAAGAACCCAAGAGTCTATCTAAGGCATTTGGAATAAATGATCCAGCATCAATAGTTGTCCATCGCGGAGTCCCGCAGAGATGGAGCACGACAAGCGGAGCGCGTAAGAGGCAAGCGGTGGTAGCGGTATGGGATGAAGCGTGGCTGTAGAGAAAAGGCATGCCTTTTCTCATACAATCGCATAGCCATCCCATAATAGCGGACGACGCGGTCGCGTGCCGATTTTTTTCTCGGCATCGAGATGACCCCAAAGTCAAAAACTATTCGTCTATAAAATGGTTATTGAATCTAGCGTAGGATAAAGAAATATGAATACAGTAATAAGAATAGGAGGTGTGCCGGAGCACTTCAATTTGCCGATACATCTCGCGAAGGAGAATGGAGAATTTGCCGCCAAGGGAATTGATATGCAGTGGACGACCTTCAAAGGGGGGACGGGGCAAATGACGCAGGCGCTGAGGAATGATGAAGTCGACGTGTGTATCCTGCTGACAGAAGGTATCATCTCAGACATCATTAACGGAAATGCTTCTAAGATCGTAAGTATTTATGTCAAGACACCACTCATCTGGGGCGTGCATACGGGGGCTGAAAATGATCTGGATAATTATCGAGATATTTATAATCGGCAGTACGCGATCAGTCGATTTGGTTCGGGCTCGCACCTCATGGCGATCGTCGATGCGAACAGCAAAGAAAAGAGAATCATCAAAGAACAGTTTACGGTAATCAAAAATCTAGAGGGCGCGCTGGAGTCTCTAAGTGCGCAAGAGACGGATATTTTTTATTGGGAAAAGTTTACGACCAAGCCGTATGTGGACAAGGGAATCTTGCGTAGACTAGGCGAATACCATACCCCGTGGCCTTGTTTTGTAGTGGCCGCTACACAAAAAATAATCGACGAAAAACCAGAAGAGTTGACTAGAATGCTGCGCACGATTCATGATTCTTGTGATCGATTTATGCTCAACGAAAAAGACAGCATGGAGCTGGTCAGTATGCGATACGAACAAAAGCCGAAAGACGTGGAGCGCTGGTTTCACCATACGGAGTGGGCAACACACGGATGGGTGAGCGATAAGATGACCAACTCAGTGGTCTACAATCTGAAGACGGCAGGTATCGTGCAGGAGGACCAGAAGATACCAGAACTGATTTGGAAGCGGAATTAGAAAGTGGGGAAAAGTTTAGATTTATAGCGTTTTCGCTACGCTAATTCTGCGTTGCCTCATCATTGAGATACCAATGCATAGCGATGTAAAAAATATCATTGATCAAGGAACGGTGAAAGTGATCGTATTGCTCGGAGTCTTCCAATAGGAGTTCTCTACTCTTTTGTTTGTTCATCGAGTTGGTCAACTCGTCTAGTTGTTCCATATTGTTCATAGCTGAATCTACGACTGAGCGAATCACCAAAAGGTGGCTTGGTACTTTTGACCAATCACACTCACCCGTAAAAAAATCTTCTACGAACTCTTCAGCAAGTTTTAAATAGGCATCCATAGGTACTTGTGTTTTCAAATTGTAAATGTATTTTTATAAAACCAAGAACTCATTTTTACAATGAGCTCTTGGATTATTTCTACTGAACTAAAAAATACAGCGCAGAATTTTCAAACTATAAAAATCCTACGCCGTCACTACTAAACTGGTGACCCGGGTGAGCCACCCTAAATACTAATCAAACAAACTATTTTACTGTATGTCTACCTTGATGGTAGTCTCTTCCTTTTCCTTGACCTTGAGGGTTACTTTCAGCAATCCGTTTTCGCACTTAGCGGAAATATTCTCTTGATCAATGTTTTCACCGAGGTTGAATTTGCGCTCAAACTTTTCGTAGTTGAACTCATTCTTAGAGTAACTTTCGCCTTCTGCCAATTTGTTTTCTTGGTCTGAAGCGATGATCAGTTGATCTTGCTCAACCTTGATGGTAATCTGTTCTTTGGATAAACCTGGGACGGCCATCTCTATATCAAATTCATTCTCCCGCTTAATAATATTGGTGAGCGGCGTGGTTTGTACCATACCCTTGTGTAGGATTTCTGGCAGTGAACCGTTCATGAGATCTAAAATGGCATTGTCAAAGTGGTTTGCCCAATGTGCTTGTCTTGCTCTTCTTTTACGATTTTTTGTGTGTATCATTTTTTTATATTTTTTAAGTGAAGGCATCTTGGAAGAAATATCTTTTTTGGATGCCAATTAATTTGTCAATCACCTTTCTTACTTCAATTGCTGTTCCAGCGCATTTTTCTGGACAAAGTAGCAGGAAAATTAAAAATCAAATGACAAATTGACACCAAAAGTAAATATATCCATGTCAAAATGTCTACTTTAGCACATGAGCTCTTTTGAGTTGTTTTGAATTAGGCTATACCAAATGAGCACTTTGGCACAAATTGTGAGTTACTCTATATATAGAAATGAGACATGTGTATGTTGAGTTTCTTTCAAAACATCGAAAACCAGATAGAGCAGCAGTGCTTTGTCAATGTTCTGTTGTCTTTAGATAGTAGAACGGAAATCCCCCTTACCAAATCGTTCTCGTGGTCCCCCACTTGGACGATTTTTTTTTTGCTATTCTTTAAGGCTTAAAAATAAGGTCCTTAGAAATACGATAATTGAGCCTGCTTCTTTTACTTAAAATTCTAATTGATATATCAATTGGGTACTGGGATGCCTCCATAAGGCATTGTCAGGGATTGGAATTTCTTCAATAAAGCCCGAGTATATATTTTGCAGCTCTATACGCACAGATTTTGATTTGTCTCGTTTCACGATTCGTACTGTTGCACTATCCTGCGCCATTCCAAACAGGTGAGTCGCATATCTACCCTTGGCTTCTGCCTCAAACACTTTATTAAGTACACCATCTACAAAAAGAGAATCCACATTATTTACTTCTTCAATCAAAATCTTCGTTGATTCTGTTCTTGTAGGATTATGAATAGAATAAGTAACCTGCCGCTCTATATCATATAGTGTATCAATTTGAGAATCCAAAGTAGAGAAATCTACATTTGGCAAATCCTTAACGAATAATTTTGATGACCTGTAATCTTCCCAAGTTTCTTCCTCCGCTTTAGCCATACCTTCTGGATGTGCAAAATATAAATGCGCGTCCTTAGACGCTAGGTATGATTTGTTAGTATCTGTTTGATGGTACATCGTCAAGTCTACCAAAAGTGGTTTCTCTTTACTCGGTGTAGACTGAAGATGCGCCATGAACATAGTAGTTATAAATAAACCAATTCCTAGAATAGATAGAGGTAGCTTAAACGAAAACGGATCCTCAAAAAACAGACCGCTCAAAACATACACAAATAATAGCGACGGCAATACCGCACCAGCCAATATGAAAAGGCTAAATGCCAGATATAAAGAATGAGATAAGAAAACCCATAGTCCAATGATACACAAGAGCGCCAAGACACTAAGCACCGCACCTAAGGTTGGAGAGGTCGCTTTTTCTCTTTTTATTAAGAAGGCCACTGCACTAGAGATAAGAGGAATAATCATCAAATAGGCCCCAGTTTTTAGATATATAAATAAGCCTACAGAAAACAAAGCAAGTAGCAGTAGGACAGAAACGCGCAAACTTTCTATACCCCATTTTTTGGCCACCAAACTACACGACTGTATACAAACAAATAAAATCAATCCTACCCCAGCAAGCAGATACCATTCATGATTGTAGTAATGATAAGAATAAAAAGTAGCGTACTGCGGATACAAACTTTTGATCCCAAAACTCAAGCCAAGTGCAAGGCCCAGGCAAACGATAGTGATGAAGAGTAACGCGAAAAAAGAGACTATTAATGAACCAAAGGATAAAGTCTTTTTTTGTACCGATCTGCCTACATACAAAAGACAAAGAAAAAGACCCAAGATCAGTAGAAGTGTATCATAAGAAGAACTGTAGTAAATGAACAGTCCATAAAAATTAAAGAAAGTAGCATTTCCTTTATTTTCGATTTCAAGATCAGCATTTAAGAATTGACGCGCTGCCAGATACATGTTTTCTCCAGTGTGTTGCACACTTTCGGGAGATAGATGTTGCACATCATCTTGAGGATGATGATAGTAAGAAAAGCCATCAATAAACGCATGGTTGACACCCTTTATACCGTACTTATTAAAAATGGTAAAGTCCGAAGAATTGGGCATCAGTTTGTAGACTTCAAAAGACATCGAATTGGCCACCGGTTTTTGATACGCCTCGGCGACTTGATTGACTAACCAATAATTATT
>CAKZVJ010000058.1 GCA_937923345.1 uncultured Saprospiraceae bacterium | reverse complement strand
GTAACTACTCAGGTGTACATCAAACACGTTCTAAAAACCAATCTCACGAGTGCGGAACCACCAAAGTTCACCACAAGCATCTTTTGTGTGTACAAGTCACCAAAGAAATCACTTTGTTAACTCGTACTTGCGCACTTTGACTATGGATTACTTTGGTGATTTAGCCAACACAAGTTTAGCACTAGCAACGACAATCCAGAAATACCTGAGTAGTTACTAAAAAATTACTTCACAAGAATAATCTTGCCCTTGTCTTCACTATCCGATTCGCTTACTATTGTATATAAATAGACACCAAGTGGAGCGCCATTCAAATCTATGATATTTTCACCTTGCTTTATTGTGCTTGATATTATTAACCTTCCTTGGATGTCTATGATCCTCACTTTGGCATCTCTATCTAAAGGCCAGTAAAAAGTAAACAGTCCAGTACTTGGATTTGGGAATACCTTAGCTCCAAGGTCTTGTATCTCTGATCTATCTTGAGATCTAGATGCTACACTATTACAAATTTCAAGTTCTGTAAAATCTATCCAATCATGTGAGGCATTGTATAAACTACGCGCCCAAAACACCGCATGGCCTACATCCTTAGCACATTGTAAGGCTAAAGAATATATAAAATCCCATTCTGCTTGCGTAAAGCCATCAAAATCAGGATGTCTAGCGTCTAATACCTTAGACAAAATATATTTCATTTTTGCTTCATAAACTTCATTTTCTGATAGTTGAGCTAGCAATTCCTTTTCTGCTGATATTTCCGCCACAAGGTCCTCTTGGTAAACCGATTCTTTTGTATTTAACTCATCGCTAATCGCATGAACATCCTCTATCAGCTGATCTCTACTCATCTCATAAGAAGGTGTCGTAATGTTCCCATTTTGGTAAGACGTCTCTAAGGCTTCCATAGCTTCCAGGCTTTGCGTTAAAGCTGCGTGTAATTCTTCAAGACCATCAATATCTGAATCCAAATTTGCCACGGAGTTGATAATACCCAAACTATTAGTCTGGCTTTCATAAAAATTATGCAATTCTTGTGATTGTATTTGGCTCTCTTGATTTTCTAATATGTCATACAAATTATATTGCATCATGCGTTCATATTGACCTTGATCCTCGGTGTAAATCGCAACTCCATTCGCTAATTGTTTACTAATTTCGTCATTTGGTTCATCAGGAGTCGTAAAACCTGGCCCATCTTCACAGCTGTTTTCTCCATCTTCCCCTTCGCAAGTAGCCGTCATACCTATCGATGATTGATTGAAAAAATGACCCGGATCGCCTGTTCCGGAATCTATATCGTCTAAATCTGGGCAAATACAAGCTAAATCATTATTATCTTGACCGCATTTGACTACAAACAAGGACTTTTGAACATCACCTATGCTTTGTGCTCCATGTACAGCTTCTCTAGACTCGTTTTCATTAAAGCAATTGCCTTTATGGCTTTGAGGACTTATTATACCATCTGTAGCTATCCTAAGCCCGACGAAGCCTTTGTTCATTGAATTGGCTCTAAAGTCAGTTCTTTCACAGACACCAGAAAAAAATACTCCTTCTTCCACATTGGATATATCGTTGCAAGAAATACTGAGCCCTTGTGAAGCCATTATTTTCATTCCTTTACTTTCGCTAAACACACCTGACCCATTTCGTGATGAGTTAAGCGTATTACAGGCTATCTCCGTATTTGGAGATCCCGTCAACTCAAGTAGATTATAAGAGAATGCTCTACTTCCAAATCGATTGAGTTCATTGCCAATAATTCTAGCATTTGCACCGTGGTTGTAGACGATAGCGGCATCTGCATGTATGATGTCTATATAATTATTTTCTATAAGCCAACCAGCACTTCTTGTAATAGCGTTTTCTTCGCACACAATACCTGCGGCTTCTGTGAATGCCGTTGAGTTTGTGGTGGGTGAATCAATATAGATTTCGTTGCCGCGCATAGTCCCAGTGAGCGGAGTATTATTGGTAGCTATAATACCAAATTTACTTGCATTGATGACACAATCAGATATATCCACGGATCTATTGACACAATCCTTTACGAGTATACCCTCTACAACTTGGGTTATATTTGGGGCTTCTATCTCAGCCGAAACATTGCGTAAATAAATAGCGGTTGGCATATTATCAAAAGTACTGACTTTTAAATTCCGACTAAGTCGAATGAATCTATGGCTTGAACCTTTATTCGTCGCGTATATACCATACCCTGCAATATCACCGTCGTTAAATTCTGCGGGTTTTATCATATTAGAAAATTCCGCCTTACTAGTTGCGAATGATGAATTTTGTGAAACAATTCCATTACGCATATTATCGTAAGAATTACCAATGTCAGAACCTGAGCCAGCTGGTGACAAATTAGCAAAATTAACACTTCGCAACTGAATCCCAGCAAAAGGCAAATCACCAGGCAATGGATTTTGACCTGCATAGGGCATAGCCAAACTCCCAGTGCCACTAAAAGTATTTCTTCTTGTTCTTACATCAAAAAATGGCCCACTTCCATTATTTCCATCAAGAAAAATTCCAACATGATTGTCAATGAAATTGCAAGACTCGACATCCAAAAGTCCACCAAATTCTACTGTGATGGCCTTGGCTCCATTATCTATGTCGCAGTTTTTCATAAATAATTTTCCTCCATCTTGAACTATAATGGCATCCCAGAAAATGTCTTCACAAGAAGTAATTTCTACATCTTCAAAAGTAACTGTTACCCCATCAGGAATAATAATCTTTTTACCTTCTTGGATAGAAATAGTACGCCTTGACCCTACATCTCCTATGCACCAATCCACGTCAACAAGGAGGTCTTCCATAATAGAATAGTCTGCAACATTATTACAGTCACTTGGAGAATTCCCTGCAGAAAATCCGTTTGTCTGATTGGTAAAAATTGCAGTCATCGTATTATCTTGAACAGTAGACATAAACCCCTTAGCGTCACCAGCATTGGTGGTCATAGATATAATATTCTCTTCGCAAACCTGATCGCATAAAGGGCCAGTACAAGGTTGACAGTTGGGAGTAGATCCACAGTATGCCAATTCAGGAGCGATAGTCTGACACATTGGGCTATTCGCGTTCCATGCAGAGAACACAAAAAAATCGGCATTTGTTGGGCCGAAGGTTGTCGACATGTAACTAAATGACAGCGTTTGACAAAAATTCTCTTCATCAAAATCATCAGATGAACCAATCATAAAAGCATCGTTCAACCCAAAGGTTTGAGTCCCTTCAGGTCCTTGTGCATCTGTCCAAAACTGAGAGACAAAACCGTTTGCAGGTCCAAAATAAAAATTAACAATCGTGTCGTCAGCTGCATTCAAATTACAAACTTCGACTTCAAATACAACTCTAGTGCATCCTGCTATATAAATACCATTATCGAAACTAGAACCTAATGGAGTAATTGTTAGCTGAGCATGAGATATATTGATAAAAAAGAAAGAAAGAAAGAAAGAAAGGTTTGGTTAAACTAAATGGTCTTTTCATGATTTTAGAATTTTAAAGGTTAGAAAATGAGTATTAATAAAGACCGCATTATAATGATTCTATAATCTATTGTTTGGACTATTATTCGTATATTTCAGGTTTCAGAAGTCAAATATTAGATGTTTTCTTATATGAATTTACTAATTTATTCTCACATAATATTTTTTATAAGCTAAAATTGTCTTGATTTTACAGATACTACGACTATATAGGGTACTCAAAAACAACAGTGACAAATAATTTTATTTATAAGCCGTATAACCAGGTTTCAAAACATCTTTAACCTCATCAAAATTATACCTTAGATTTGCAATTTTTAATTTGGAACACGATCCGTTTCAAATATTTAATTAGAATTTAAAAATACTCAACCCGGTTCGATTCATCACTTTACTCTACTTTTAAACCATGTCAAGTCAAAATATCGCGGTCAAAGGAATGTATTGTATCGCTACGTATATCTGCCTTATCTTATTAGGCACCTTAGTAGACATCGAAGCGATGCCTTGGATTTCGTCAGTGGCCAGATGGGCAAGCCTTCCAATGCTGATTTTATTTTTCTATCTCAATACAGCGATTGATACCAAGTTTGAAAAACAAATCTTCTTTGGGCTTATACTCTTTACGATATGTAGTCTCCTAGAAATGGCTAAGCCAGTATTGGGCAGCTATCTAGTGTATATTCTGATTGCCCTGATGATCATAGCGTACTTTAGCTACGCAAGAGCCTTGATAGCCATTACAAGTATAAGCAGCACCCTATTTTTTCAGAAGAAATGGCTGGCGGGGGCAATATTTTTTGTGGGATTGATAGGGGTATATTTCATATTTATGGCGTCCCATTTTTCGCTTACAAATCCTATTTTAGTCCCCTTAATGTGCCTTGGTCTGACGAGTCTTTTCCTGCTTATGGCTGGCATAAACCTGATAAACCAGATAGATGGCAGCATTTTGACGGGAATATGGGTGTCTATTACCTTCTTATTGGTCTATAATTGCTATCTAGGATTGAAAATTAACCCTAATATTAGCATCTTTGAGGTGCCTCTAGCAATAGCCTACTACCTAGGCCAATTGGTTTTTGTTTGGACGGCTGTTAGAGCTAGTTTACATTTTAAAAAATATGACCACAGCAGTATCTCGGATGTACTAAAGAAAAAAGCATAAACAATTATCCGATTTTTCTGTCCTAAAAGATAAGTGGTCGCTTAAATAATGAAATGATGAAAAATTTATTCTTTCTTTTTGTGGGTGCCCTTTTATTTTCTTGTGCTGGTGATAGCCAGTCTGGTACAAGTGAATTAAAAATAAATTATCCTTCTTCTACGGAAAAAGTGCACTGGCTCACGATTGAGGAGGCGCAAATGTTAAACAAACGCGCTCCTAAGAAAATGATTGTTGATGTATATACGCAATGGTGTGGACCATGCAAAATGATGGACCGAATGACTTTCTCTGACCCAAAGGTGATCGAGAAGGTGCATACCGATTACTATGCCGTAAAATTTGATGCAGAGTCTCCAGGAGAAATCAAGTTTGGTGAAAAGGCTTTTGCAAATCCAAATCACGATCCAAGTAGACCAAAAAATAAAAGAAATTCTCCACACGAGTTTTCTAGATTTTTGAAAGTGAGAGGTTATCCTAGTTTAGTAGTGATCAATCCTGATTTGAAAATTGAAAAATCAATCGTTGGGTTCAAACAGCCAGCACAGTTATTGGCTGAATTATAATATTAAATTTATCTAAAACTCATATATGCCTAGTTGGTGGTCTAAGATCAAAACTATACTTACAAAGTCAGAACTTAGTTCACCAACTCAGCCAGCCATACATGAGATCATAACACGATCTGATGACTTCTTAGCAGAATACGATATTTGGAGAGGAGGCCCAAAGCACAAAAAGATGCTGAACTGGATCTCCGAACAATATGCCTCTTATCAAAATAATGCGGACGATCAATCGGACTCCATCGACTTTCTTCACACTGCTTCTACAAAGGGCCTTGCCATTCATCTGGCGGATCTAGATATTGAGGTTGAGGAAGCTCAATTCCTAATGGATTTCTTTAAAGAAAAAATTCGGACCCATCAGTATCGGACCCAAGTATCCGATACGCGTACCTATAGCAAAAACACCTGGGTAGAAACCGTTGAAAGGCACTATCTAAAGCCGAAGCCTCAATATGATGAAGCGGGAAAGATAGATCAAGCTTTTGGCAATATCACCCTCCTACTCACCCTTCGAGATGACAAGGTATACAATCTCAAAATGAGCGCTACCGCCTATCAAGACAGACTCTTCAATGCTGAGAAGCAATTTTCAGAATTGATGCGAGCGGTAACATTTTAATTATAAATGGTGAATTATAAATTATAAATGCTGTGCTAACGGGTGCCAAAATCAATGTGCAATCATCAATGCCGAAATCAATGCGCAATTATCAATGTACAATTTTCTATGCTGCGCTTACGGGTCCAATTCAATGAGTAATTATCAATGTACAAATTTCAATGCCAAAGTCAATGCGTAATTATCAATGTACAATTTTCAATGCTGCGCCTACAGATACAATTCAATGGGTAATTATCAATGTACAATTTTCAATCCCAAAGTCAATATGCAATTTTCAATGTACAATTTTCAATGCTGTGCTAACAGGGGCAATTCAATGCGCTAGTCAATGATCAATTTTCAATGGACAATTTTCAATGCCAAATCAATGCGCGATTATCAATGTACAATTAAAGGTGTTCAGAAAAATTGTTGCAGTATTTTTCATGCTGTTTTCTTTAATTACTCATGTAGTTCACAATTATTATAACATAAGCTAAGCTAGCGCTGGCGAAACCACCAAAGTAATCCAAAGTCAAGGCCTACTTATACAAGTCACCAAAGTCTTCTATGGTGTCTTGTACAAATGGGAGATGCTTATGGTAAACTCCCGAGAGTCGGGACAAGTTCTGGTGGTTTCGCACACGCTCGGAAAGCTCAATATGATATTTACTTAACAGAAAAGTGGTTTGATTATTTTTCTGAACACCCCTAATTGTGAATTGCGAATTATGAATGGGCTTTTTTTGAGGTATGGTTAAGTTCTTGACGACTTCGTCCTTGGTATTTTTTGCTCTGTCGTAGATGTATGCCCTGCCTGTGTAGATATCAAAATTAGCTTTTTCAGAATATATTCTCTTAGCCTTACAAATCATAATCTTGGATCAATACTTGAGCGGCAATGCTTAACTTTTCTGAAAGATTTCGAATCATCTTTATAGTTAAGCGTCTTTTCTTATAGTACTTCGGAACTATTCCTTTGGAGCCTATTACTCCAATAAGATCCTTCTGTTTGAGATATAAGCAACTTGTTCTCAAAGTGAAAACTTTTATTTCTTATAAAGCCTTTCTGATATAAAACTATGTGCTGCAATAGCTGTTTTCTCTATATTGCAGATTTATAAAATATAAGCAAATGGCACTTACTCCATCCAATATGTTAGCCCTCGGAACGAAGGCTCCTAGTTTCACTTTACCAGACACGCTAAGTGGAAAAGAATTATCCTTAGAGGAGATTCAATCTGACAAGGCAACTGTTGTCATGTTTATTTGTAATCATTGTCCCTATGTAATTCATGTAAATGATGAGATTGTTCGCATCGCCAATGACTACATACCACAGGGTGTTTCTTTCGTGGCTATTAGCTCTAACGATGTAGAGAAATATCCAGTGGACTCCCCCGAGATGATGACGGGTTTCGCCAATCAATCGGGGTACTCCTTCCCGTATTTATATGATGAAGATCAGTCGGTAGCTAAAGCCTATGATGCGGCATGCACACCTGATTTTTATGTGTTTGATGGAAATATGGAATTGGCCTACAGAGGTAGAATGGATGCCTCCTCTCCTGGTAATGGTGAGGTCAATGACGGTAGCGATCTAAGAGATGCTATCCAAAATATCATGGAGGGTAATCCGGTAGGTGTAGAACAAGTTCCGAGTATGGGTTGCAATATCAAGTGGAAGTAATAATAAGCATACCCTTATATATGAAAAACTCCCTTGCCATATTGATGACAAGGGAGTTTTTTTTATTAGTATTGATACAAATTATAACTTGCTATCCTCTAACTGAATAGCGAGAATATCTTTCCCAAAGCTATCTGTATTCATGCTAGGATGTTGGTAGTAAGAATTTAGTGCATCGCTATAGTCGTTTTCTATAAATTCTACATTATTGGATTCGATATACCCTTTTTTGCCCCATGCATTCTCCACATAAAAGAAAATCTTCTTTTCTACCGATGTCCCGACTTTATAGTGCTTCACTTCTTGTCCAAGTACCTTTAGTATTTCTCTACTACTAACTGTACCCACTTTTTGATATAACCCAGGTCCTGGATAAAGATATAGGTTATTTGATTTGGGTTTTACAATCGGACTAGTCCTACTAGGTTCATATAAGATTTCAAAGCTATTTTTGCTCTTATCCCAAGCATAGGAATAGGTAACATATTCCATACAACTTCCACCAAAAGAATCGCTACAATCGAAATAGTCAATGTATGCTACTCGGATAGACCCTTCCTCTACATCAAAGAATTTCTGATTGATTGGCGCAATGTTTTTACTTTTTCTTCCAAGATTTATTTTTTCAGAATAAATGCTTTGGATTGCGTCATGCTTCATAGTGAAGATTTCAAGATATTGATTGATCGTTTCACTCATGGTACCTTGACTCTTTAGCTCAATGATTACTTCTTCAAAACCATCGTTATTCAAATCTGCCACCTGTACATTTTCAGCCCACGACTTCCCTTCTACTTGCTCGCGCCCTATTTGAATGAATCTACTTTGTTTCAAACCGTTTGTAAAAACAAGGTACTTTTCTATGTATTCCTTTTTTGTGGCGCTTTTGGCACCTCTCCCTCTTATAGAAGCTTGCCAAAGTTTAGCGTTGTGAAAGTTATAACTCAATTTTGCTTCCGTCTCTGAAGAGATTTTTTCTTCTTTGTTCATCTGCGAATCAAAAACGGCGATATTATTTCCAAAGGCCCATCCAACTTTGCCAGACTTTAATTTTACTTGGTACCATTTAAATTCTTGCAATTGTGCATCATCTTCGTGCAATAATTTCGTTTCATTGATAACTTGAAAAGTTTCTCCCTCAGCAATTGCTATATTTGATTGCTTATAGAAAGATGAATCAGGAAAAAGGATGAATTTATTGACTGCGACAGCAGTATTTTCGAAACCAGGGGCTTGGAATGCAATAGCAGGTAAACTCGCTAATAGACAAGCTAGGATTGTAATTATTCTCATTGGCAACACTTTTTCAAATATACAATAGTATAATATATAGTATACTCTAATTCAATCTAATATGATACCAATTTTAGCCTATTTTTGCGCAAAATGGATCTCATGAGTACAAATACATGATTATTAAATGATTAAATGCCTACCGAGAAAGAATATAGATCTCACTAAATGGGATCAATGCGTGCATTCTGCACCGAATGGGCGACTATACGCTATGTCCTATTACCTAGATTTGGTATGCAATAAGGGTGGATGGTTAGGTCTAGTATTAGGCGATTATGAAGCGGTCATGCCTCTTCCTCTCAATAATAAGGCACCACTTTTCACTAGAATAGCGCTTCCGATATTTGCTCAACAGTTGGGTGTATTTACTGCAAAGCCTATCGATGAACCATTAATCTCTAGTTTTATAGCAGCTATTCCTGCATCCTATAGATCGGTTTATATCCAGTTTAATGATGCTAATCCCATGCACGATTCTACCCAAGTCGGCATTCGACATCGTAGCAATTTTACACTGGCCATAGACAGACCATACGAAGAAGTATATGCCGGATATTCCAAAAATCTAAAACGCAATCTCAAAATAGCAGCCAAAAATGAGCTGGCTATCTGCGAAATTGACAACGCAGCTTTTAGTGCTTTCTATCTTAGTCTTACCGAAAAAGAAATGGTGGATAAAATTCAGCTGGATACTTTTTTAGACTCTTTAGTGGCGCAAATTATTGTAAAAGAACATGGAAAAATATGGGGGGTAAAAAATGAAGAGGGCGACATTCTAGCAGCCTGTCTGCTCACCCAGTTTAATGGGCGTTTGACCTATCTACTATCCCGCTCTACGCCTCAAGGAAAAGACAAAAGAGCTATGCACTTTATCATTGATGAAATCATCAAAGCAAATGTTGGCAAAGCAAGTGTATTAGATTTTGAAGGGTCAGAGATTCCTACTGTAGCTAGATTTTTCCAATTCTTTGGTGCAAAGGATAGCCCCTATCCAGTACTAAGCTACGCCCGCTTTCCTTTCCAAAAAACGGAAGTCCCGACACAAGGCTAAAATAAATTCACATAGCCCACATGAATTCTTGGACGGCCCAGGTCAAAGAAGTCAGTGTCTACAGAAAGATCTTGGCCGACAGCTGCACTCAGGCTGAGGATACCTGCGCCTGTTTCAAAATTAATGCCCGCACCCAAGCCCCAAGGATAATTTAACGCACTGCTGGATTTATCCAATTGCAATATCCCAAAATCTGAAAAAGCAAAAAGCACAGAATTGCCTTGCAGCGTAAATCTATACTCCAGCGTATTGACAAGATACCGGTCCGTAAAGAAATTTTGTTCATTGAAACCGCGCAACAACTGATTGCCTCCAATCCTAAAGCGTTCATTGGCAAAAATCTCTGCTCCCCCTAAGATAGCCGCTGCATTGAGACCTATCTTTATCGTTGATTGTTGCCCGATCGGTTGATAGCGAGCGGCGTCTAAGGTCAAAATGAATTGATCTTGATTTTCAAATCCATCATACAATTGACCAAAATCAAACTCTTCATCCGCGGGATCTATCAAATCTAAAATCAAATTGCTCTCCCTAATTTGCTTCACACCGAGCATCAATTTGTTTCGCAGTAGCCATCCCCGTCTGGGGTTATTGAGGTTAGTCAAATTATGAAACTGAGTTTGTATACCGTAATACTGCGTCCGCGTATCTAGATTGCTAGGCAGTTGTCGAGTGTTGATGACCGCCGCTTCATTCACATCCAAAATTCTAGAAATATCCGATGCAAAAAAGACCTCTACAAAATTATCTCCTCCAAACAAATATTGCACCCCCGCTGTGTAATCTACATCCAAAAAAGTGGTGTCTTGTTTGGACAATTCAAAACTGCTGCGAAAGCCAAATGGCAATCCTAAAAAATAAGGATAACTAAATTCTGCTTGCACATTTTGGGTCAGCGGTCTCAATTGTCTAAACTCAAAGAATATTCGCTCTCCCCGATCAAAAGCATTGACCAAATCAATCAAAGCCGTCGCAGTGATAATTACAGAATTATCTAACAGCGGATCATTGACTGGAAGCACTCCCAGCAAGGCATCAAAGCGACTCGCATTTTTTTTATCCGCAAAGATATACACGTCCGCCCCTTTATCTTTAAAGACAATATTAGGCGGTTTCTTAGAAGATATAAAGGGTAAATTATTTAAGCGCACACTGGCCTGCAGTACCTGTTTTTTGCTGAGCGGTTTCCCAACCGCCAAGCCAAGATAGGGACCTAAGAAGGCTTCACTAACCGTCTCATCCCCTATAATGTTTATCGAACTGATCAGTACTTTTCTATTGAGCTGCAATTGCATTTCTGCGCGCACCGAATCCCTAGACACTTGTATATCCGCAAATTTTATTTCCGCAAATGGATATCCATTATTATCTGCCGCAGAAAGCAAATCTTTCTTGAGGGCAAGAGCATCTTCATAGGCATAGGACTGCGCTGCCAATTTTCCCTGCGCATATGCAATGGCCGTCTTATTGGGCCTGATGTAGATATCTTGATATTGCGGACCTTTATACATATACACCTTTGCGCTCCCCTCCATCACCAACAGGGATTCCACTCCTGCCTCCAAATGATGTGCAATGTGCAAACTATCCATCACCGCCCCCAACTTGAGATCCAAGTCCTCCATCGTCAATCGCGTCTCTGTGATCTGTGCAGCCGACCATATCAGCTGCACATCCAGGCTATCTTGTGCACAGAGCGGCTGGGCTCCAACACAAAACATAATGAGATAAAAAATACGATTAAATGAATCCAAAGCTTACTTTTGAGTATGTCAGGTATCTATGTTCACATTCCTTTTTGCAAGCAGGCATGCCACTATTGCAATTTTCACTTTTCTACTCAGTTAGAACGCAAAAGTCAGCTCGTAGATTCTATTATTTCCGAGATTCATTGGCGCAATAGTTACCTTAAAGACGTCAATATACAGACTATTTATTTTGGAGGGGGGACGCCTTCCTTGCTTTCCCAGCAAGAGCTCAGCGACATCTTGGAGGCCATCCGATCAGAATATCAGATTTCATCCACGGCAGAAATCACCCTAGAGGCCAATCCCGATGACCTTAGCAAGGACAAGCTGGCCAGCCTCCATCAGCTTGGCATCAATCGCTTGAGCATTGGAGTGCAATCTTTCTTCCAAGAGGATCTCGAATATATGAACAGAAGTCATAATGCGTCCCAGGCCCTGGACTGCATTCACCAGGCGCATAGCCAGGGATTTCAAAATATTTCTATTGACCTCATATATGGCTCCCCAACCACGAGCGATGAGATGTGGCAGCAAAATGTACAGCAGGCACTGGATTTGGGTATCCCACATCTTTCCTGTTACGCCCTAACCGTCGAACCCAAAACAGCACTCGCTCATTTTATCAAAACACAAAAGTCAGCAGAGCCAGACGAAAATGCAGCTGCCCGTCAGTTCGAATACTTAGTGCAGCAAAGCACAGAAAATAATTTTCTCCATTACGAAATTTCAAACTTCGCCCTACCCGATCAAATCAGCCAACACAATACCAACTACTGGAGAGGAGTACCCTATATCGGTATTGGCCCAGCGGCACACTCCTTCGATGGAGACTCCCGCCAATGGAACGTAGCCCACAATGCACACTACATGCAGCACGTAGACGCGAAAGATAAAAACGCACTGTATCAAATCGAAAAACTAAGCCCTCAAGACAAGACCAACGAATATATCATGACCGCTCTTCGTACGATGTGGGGCTTGGATCTGGACAAAATAGAAGTGGAAGAACACAAAGACAGTATTGCCCAAGCAGCACAAAAATACATTGACCAAGGCCTGATTAAAACAGAGGCCCAACACTACATCATCACTGAAAAGGGGAAATTCTTAGCAGACGGTATCGCAAGTGAATTATTTGTATAGTATTTCTTGAAAGATATTTTGGGAGTGCCGGTGACAAATTTAAATCAATACATTTTTAGGAGGTCTATTCGTCACCGTCGTGCTATTCGTTCCTACTATGCGCATTAGGAACAGATTCGACTATTCCCAGAGGGGCATCTCTAAGGAGCTACCCCTATGGGAGTCTCATACTATTCCTAATACCCATAGTACCACTACTATCACTCACTCGGGGGATTTGTAATATCCAAGGTGAAGTACATTCAACAATAAAATGAATTAGATATAAATTGTTTGTATATTTATTAATAACAAAAATTTTTCTTAACCATTTAACCCATAGATTATGAAGTTTATAACCAAATTTTCCTTTTTATTATTCACTTTCCTTACCCCCCCCCATTTTATTATAGCTCAAAACGCTCATCCGTTTGAATGTGTTCATTTAGATGGGGACGTAGAACATCCACCCTCAGAAAGCAACTCAAATTGTTTTGACGTAAATGATGTAGCAGAAAACTGCATTCCAATATTTCTAAATGTTACCGTCCATTTTTTTTTTAGATGATAATTGTGAAGGCCAGTTAGCATCAAAGCCAGGTGAAAACTATGAAGTTGAAGACGCATACACACTTGCAGAAGAAATGATA
>CAKZVJ010000057.1 GCA_937923345.1 uncultured Saprospiraceae bacterium | reverse complement strand
TACTATAGCCCAGGGTGGCAACCCTGGGAATTAGCGAGGCAAGAACCAATTTGGCGTGATTTTCTTTTAAAAATCATGACAAATTGAGTCAAAGAATCACCCCGTTTTTAAAGCAATAGTATTAAAAATGGTGTGATCATTTAGAGATCTTAAGATGTAGATTGTTTTATCTCAACGAAATATGATATTTCTGAACATTCCTAATATTAAAATTGGTGTAATCCTTTAGAGATTATTGGGTGTTGAAGGTTTAACCTCAACGAATTAAAATACTTCTGAACATCTCTAATACCAATAATTGATTTTTAAAGCAACAGCCCTATTGCTCGTATTAATCTCAGAGCCAATCACATCGTAGTTGTCAATATACACTAAGAATAAGTCCGACTGTGGAGCAAAACGCCATTGTAGTCTAGAATTGATACCCATAAAATCCGATTGGTCCACAAACTGAAATAGCGTTGTCCAAATCAAGTTTCTTGAAAATCCAATCTCAATTTTAGAAAGCAAGGCAGTGATTAATTCATCACCGTGAGGATCAGGAAAATTAAGTTGATTGAATTGATACTCCACTCCAAAATTAGCCCAGGGCTGAATCCTATAGTTCGCTCCGAGGGTGAATCGATTGAGGCTTCCACTATAAAATCCTCCTAGTTGAGCGCCTGCAGAATACTGAAACAGCTTACGCCCATCTGAGTCATATCCAAGTTCAAAATTTGTAAAATTGTATCGTGTAGCTGGCAAGGGCTCGCCATCGCTTACAAACGAAAAAGGAAACAATAACTCAACAGCATTATTGCGTAGACCTGCATTTACTTCGCTAGTATTGTTGAATCTTAAGAAGTACCTGAGACTATTATTGCGCTCATTGAATGACCAATCGGGATTGAAGGTAAGTTGATTTTCAAAACCAATATTGTGCCTTTGTATTTTACCCTTTTTAGGTCTAATGGTATAATCTGCAGTGGTTAGCCATTGGTTGAAGCCTACTCTGATGGAGGTGTCTCTAATGGCATCAAAGTTGTCGATTCTCAAATTAAAACCTAGATCAGTAAAGTAGTTTTCTTGAACTATCATTATATTGGTTGAAGTGCTCCAGTTTGAGTTTTGATACTGCCCACCAAGATTATAAAATCCGGATTTATCATCAAAACCATCTTTGAAGGATCGATGCGCTCCTGCCCAAATAGATCTTGCCCCGTCTGACGATTTGAAAAGGCCTTCTAGACTTGCATTTTTACTAGAGTTTTCTCTTTGTGGATCAAAGTCGTCAAAAGCTTGTTGACTTACGAAAAGCCCTTTAATATTAGATAGTCCAAATTGTTTTTGCGCTGCTACTGCAGTTTGATTTAGACTTGGTGAGCTATTGCTTTTACCAGTGTGTGTATTCATTACCCCTACACGTATATCATCCGTAGCATTTCCTGTTGCTCTGACTCCGTATAGCAAGGGTACGGCTTGTCCATTTTCATCTAGTCCAATACGACGAGTGAAAAACGGAGTCACTGGGCCAATTCCAAAATTGCCAAAGATGTCACTATTCTCTAAAAAGAAGGTTCTCTTTTCTGGTAGAAATATGCTGAAACGAGTGAGATTAGTAACCAGTTCATCTACCTCGATTTGAGAGAAGTCAGGATTGATGGTTACATCAGCATTTAATGTAGAGGTCAGTGCAAACCTGGCATCCAAGCCTGCATTTCCTGTCCACTCTACATCTTCGTCATTTCGCTTATTTAAACTACCTGTGACATAAGGAATGATATTGTAGTTGCCAGATTTTTTAGTAGGTGGAGCATCCCAAACAAGGGCACCAGCAAAAGCAGGATTAGGAGGCCAAAAGGATTCCGGTACTGCGGTCCAATTATGAAATTCATTGATGCCTTGTATCCCACGAACGATATTCATGCCCCATTCCATATTGGTATCATTGTATCTAAGTATCTTAAATGGAATCGCAATCTCTGCAGTCCAGTATCCATCATAGACCTTTACCTCTCCGTGCCATTTATTGCTCCAGTCACTATTTATGCCAGAATTGGGTGCATATTGAGCATCCCACTGCACTCCCGCAGCAGAGACTCCAAACAAGAAGGCATTGGTTCTAGTATTGAGTGGATCGAGAATCATAGCAATTCCATCATTATCCCAAAACTCATCCCGCTTCAAAGTTTGTATAACGATATCGCTACTCTGTACGCATTTCGCTGCCATGTATAGATTATCCTCATCATAAGTAAATCGAACTTCTGTGCGAGGATCTGCAGCCTTTGCAAAATAAGGTGTCTTTTGCCAAAAATCTGTGGCCATACTAGCCTGCTGCCAAGTAGCTTCATCTAAGATACCATCGACTTTTATTTCTTCAATTGTCTTGTTATTTTCCAGACGGAATATCTTCTTGAATTCACTGACCTCCGGCTGGGCTTGAGCCCAAGTCACGCTCAGCGCTGACAACAATAATAAAAGAAATGTTTTAATCTTAAATCTCATGCTAATGTGTGTAAAACTATTCTTCTGAATAGCTACGCAAAACTATACTTTATTGTTGATATTTTTTGTCAGAAAGATTTAAATTGATGTGCATTATTAAACAGTCCATCTAACAGTCTTTTGGGTGAGGGGGGGAAGTGATATGAAGTAGCCAAGAGGACTAGTGTAGTCCGAAGAGCAGTGGCTGAACGGATGAGTGAAGACGCTGAGATTCGATGACTACACAGTACGAGTGGCTGCTGAATACAAACGTACGACCCGACCCTGACAGTCGCTTTTTCGCGAATGGCACGGGGCAACCTATAATCAATTTTCAATCCTACAATTATTAAGGATCAATGAATAATGCAGCAATGATCAATTCTCCTGTGTCCATGGTGTACACATTTAATTGAGAACTGTCTACAAGAGAAAACTACGAGCGCTGAATTTATAATTCACCATTGAGTCCGCTCCGAAAAGTCACGAAACCACAAAATGACTCTTTTGGCGATATTTTTCATTTTCTCAATCCACTGATGCTCAGGCATCACTGAATTTCGAGAATAAAAAATCTCATCCAAAATAG
>CAKZVJ010000056.1 GCA_937923345.1 uncultured Saprospiraceae bacterium | reverse complement strand
AAATAAGTAAAATAAATTAACATATTAATTATTTTTATGATCTGAATTATCGTTTTATATTGCGAAGACAACTAAGCAACCGCCATGAAAAAGCAACCTGAGAATCGCGTATACAATTTCCCTGATGCAGACCTATATATGCAGTGTATGGAACGCCTGAAGTATGCCAAGAGAGACATAACAGCCTTCATAGAATATGGCTATGATAAGCAAAAAATGGAAAGCCTTTATACCCGATGTGAACGTTTTAAAGAGCTGCCAAACGATGATGAAGCGGTTGGCGACCAAATGATTGTCACTCAGAAAAAGTATGAAGCTGCCGATAAATTAAGAGCCGTTATCCGGAGCCTAATGACTCGTGTAGCAGTCAAATACCATAATACAAGCGGACGATATCGTAAGTTCGGAACAGCAAAATTAGGAGACATGACTGACGCACAATTACTTTTCTGTGGGAGACGTGTAGCTCGTGTTGCAAGACAACAAATCGACTTTCTTGCAGAAGTCGGAATGAATGAAAAGGTGATTTCAAAGGTAGTCGATGCCTATCAGTATTTTGAAAATGCAATGCATATACAACAAGATAAAGTGTCAGAACGGGATATCTCTGTAGAGCGTCGTGTAGCGCTTGGTAATAAGATCTATCAAGACCTTGTTATCCTTTGTAATATAGGCAAAGACATATGGGATGGTAACGACCCTGCTCGATACGAAAACTATGTAATATACGAGTCCAATCATGCTATCAAAAAGGCAAAAAGAACCGCAAAAGAAGAAAGTGAATTGGACAGTCTTGGGTCTTATCAAGGTTAAGGGCTGGCATCCTGTATTTCTCGCAAACACATTGTTAAGCATGAAAGCACATTGTTATAAAAAATTTGTCTTGTTTCCTATCTTCCGTCATCTTAGATGAAAAATTTCACATATTAGATTTTCGCCTTGTATAAAAAATACAGAGTCATCTTGCTATCCGTGCGGTAATTATCATATAGGTCTACCCTACTCTGAAAGGCCTAGAACTGCATATTTTGGCAAGAATTTTTCAATTGTCATATCATTAAGGATATAATTTCCACTAAGCAAATAGATATGATACTGAATGACAATGAAGATAAAGCTGGGCTTTATTACAAGATTAAAGATCTCAAAGTATTTGGGTCGAAAGAAAATCTCTTTCATAATCAAAAAAAATATAGAGTTGTCTATGATGAGCATGAGGCACGATATCTGTATTGCGAGTTATCATTCTATAACAAGCTATTTGATGAAACAGATTGGGAAAGTACGCTCACCTTTGTATGCTACAACAAGGATACAAATGAGAAGCTATGCTCACTAGACAAGAAAGTCAAAATCAGTAAGGACAAAAACATCTTCTATGTTAGAGAAGGTTGGGGAACTCCTGAGCCTGGTTGGTGGAAAAGAGGTAGATATACTTGGGAGGTAAGCATGGGTAATACCAAGATTGGTGAAATCAATTTTTACATAGTTGATGGTGGCTTTGTGTTACCAGATCAAAATAAGTATTTTGAAACTAAGTCTATCAAGTTATTTGAAAGCGCGCGAGATGGATTGTCAATAGATAAAAGAGTATATTTAAAATCATTTGCTGCGCCTAATACAAGATACATCAACATTGAATTGTGCCTTCAGAATTTATACAAGCACGATTATTTTCCTTTAGAATTGCATTTCAATTTCTACAATGACGCTGGCCAGCACAAGGCCTTTATGTCTTACTTTAGAGAAATTAAACAGCACCGAGGGGAAATCATTTTAGATACTGGGTATGGTTCAGACAATATCGGTTATTGGTATAGAGATAATTACACTTTGGAGGTAGTATTCATGGACCAAGTCATTGCCGTGGTTCCATTTGAGGTGGGTGATACAGAGGAGACATCCGTGGGATCTTTAAATTATAATACTGTAAAGAACCTAAAGTCAGCTAAAGGAGTGGAGCAAACCGTAAAGCTTAGCTTCGAAGAGGCTAAAGTAGAGCTTGATCAACTTATTGGCTTACGTACTGTAAAAGCTCAAATAAATGAATTATCTACTTATCTTAAGTTTTTAAAAATAAGAAAAGACAAAGGTTTAGAAGAGGATCAGCAATTCAATCTACATAGTATTTTCAAGGGAAATCCAGGTACTGGCAAAACTACTGTGGCCCATCTTTTAGGAAAGATATACAACTCTTTAGGCCTACTATCTCATGGTAAAGTGTTCGAGGTGGGAAGAGCTGATTTGGTAGGTGAATTCATCGGGCAGACAGCCCCTAAGGTGAAGAAAGCCATAGAAAAAGCAAGAGGAGGAATCTTGTTTGTAGATGAAGCATACTCATTAACTAACAGAGGAAACGACGGCAAAGATTTTGGTCGGGAGGTAATCGAAGTATTGCTCAAAGAAATGTCAGACGGTGAGGGTGACATCGCGATAATTTGTGCAGGATACCCAAAAGAAATGCAAAATTTCTTAGACAGTAATCCAGGTCTAAATTCTAGAATCAAACATGTTATTAGCTTCCCAGACTATACGCCAGATGAATTGATGGAGATATCTGACTTCACCGCTGAAAAGCGTGGCGTAATGATTGATGTAGAGGCCAAGAAATTTATCAATAAGCGAATCTTCGAGATATATAGAAACAGAGACGATCAGTTTGGTAACGCTAGATTTATCAATGGTCTGATAGAAGAGGCAAAGCAAAATATGGCCCTCAGACTTATGTCTGATACTATCAATGTCGATGATCTGCCAGATGCTGAAATTTCTACTTTAACTACAAAGGATTTAGAAAAGTTCTTTGATCAAAATAGTCAAAGTTTTGTAGAGATGCCGATAGATGAAGAACTTTTACAATCTTCCCTTTCTCAATTACATGATTTAGTAGGCTTATCTGAGTTGAAACAAGAAGTAGACGAAATGGTCAAACTAGTTCGCTATTATAAAGATATTGGAAGAGATGTCAGAAGAGCATTTTCCATACATACTGTGTTCAAAGGAAATCCCGGTACTGGTAAGACTACCGTTGCTAGAATTCTTGTGCAGCTCTATAAAGCATTAGGTATCCTTGAAAGAGGTCATTTGATAGAATGTGATCGAAAGTCACTTGTAGCAGGGTACGTTGGTCAAACAGCGATTAAAACTAGTGAGCTCATCGATAAAGCGATGGGTGGAGGCTTATTCATAGACGAAGCATACTCATTAGTAAAAGGGGGTAATTCAGACTTTGGGCGGGAAGCCATAGAAACATTGCTCAAGAAAATGGAGGATCATAGAGGAGAGCTAATGGTCATAGTAGCTGGATATCCGCAGGAAATGAATGTCTTTATCGAAGCCAACCCAGGATTGATGTCACGTTTTGATAAGCAGTTTACTTTCAAAGATTACTCTGCGGAGGAACTCTTGCTCATAGCTAAGATGATGCTCGATAAAGAAGAACTTAGATTAGATGAGGAAGCAGAAAAACACCTAGTACTTTATATCGATAAGCTAATCCAAGGAAAGCATAAGTACTTCGGTAATGCGAGGACTATGCGCAAGATTATAAATGAAGCCATTAAACGTCAAAATCTTCGTATGGCTGATGTTCCAAATGAGAATAGAGACTGGATGCTTATCCACACTATAAAGCAAGAAGACGTTGTAGGATTCCAGCTAATGGAAACTGAAACAGCAAGCAGAAGAAGCATTGGATTTTAAAAAATAAATTGGGAATAAATTCCTAAACGTAAGTAGAACAGCGATAGCATTATAATTCCATGAAAAGACACTGGTAATCACTACCTGTAAATTTTGCTATCGTTGTTAACTTCGTTTTTTTGATCGTCTCATCGGCTTGGTCCATTCTTCTTTTTGGGCAAAATTCACAATTCTCTTCATAAATCCTATAATACTTATGAAGACTAGATATACGAATGTTATGACAAAATATATCCATTTGTAAGCACCAATTTCCTCAAAAGGGATCCCAGCCATAACGTAAGCTATCAGGCCAGATAGTGCTGCCATTCCAGCAAAACAGAAAAAAGACTTCGTCCAATACGAATTGTCGTCTTTGGCGGTTAGACTATACACACTGTTAAATATCGAAAAAAACAAAAGAAAACTTGCAGCTAGAGTCCATGGGAAAGCTGCTTCGATATCGCTTATCCCAGCTGCATCCACCAGCTCAGATAACAGAAGAATCACTATAAATACAGCCATCACAATCAAGACCTGACGATACGGGTCAATATCCTTTGAAAATATAGAATTGTCTGTATTATTCATAAGTATGAAATAGATGTTGATTGAAATTGTTTAATTTTACCATGCATTTCTGATAAAACACGACTCTAATCATTTATCTAAAAGCAGTTAAAAATATAAAAACAATTGAGATTATTCTTAATAATATCCATATTCCAGTTCATAATCTTGGCTGTAGGATTTAGTCAAAACGAGTTTAGTATCGCACAAATACAAGGAGAGAACAGTGTTTCTCCTCTACTCAATGACCAGGTTACGGTGAATCAAGCAATCATAACAGCAATAGATAGAGACCTGATGTACGTTCAGTCTATGACGGAGGATGGTAATCCAAGATCTTCAGAAGGGATACTTGTAGATTGGGACGACGCTACCGATTTTGAAATCGGTGATATCGTTAGTGTTACTGGTACTGTTCGTGAATTTAATAACAATACTGCTATCCAAGCACAAACAGTAAACAAACAAGGTAAAAATAGCACCCCTCTTATCCCCGTAGAAATTAATGACAGTTTTCCAGGTCCAGATTTACAAAGCATCAATGCATTAGAGTTTGCCGAAGGGCAACTGGTTTCTTTTACAGATATGCTCATAACAGGCCCATCAATAGGAGCCAACCTTGCATACGTTAGTGGTGCAGCAACTCGGCCACTTAGAGAACCTGGTGCAGAGTTTCCGGGCATCAATGGATTGCCCGTCTGGGATGGCAATCCGGATGTTTTCTTTTTTGTACCTGACGGTCTGGGATTATCTTCCAATGCATTCTTGCATGCGGATATGAAGATAACAGGCACAGGCATAATCGTACAGGAAGACTTTAATTATGCGCTCTACCCTATTGCCTATACTATCTCCGATGAAGATAGTATTCCTGAGACTATCGCTCCTCAAGAAAGTGAATTTAACATCGGCTGTCTAAACGCACTTTTTCTAGAAAGAGAAGATGCAAGCTATGAACTACGCTTACAGAAAATTGCGAATTACATTCAAAATGTCTTACAGACACCAGACATAGTAGCCCTGCAAGAAGTCGGAGGGTCGCAGGAGTTTGAAGACTTAGCGGCACTGCTAAACTCGCAAACGGGAGCAACCTATAGCGCTCAAAGCATCAACCCGACTGGTAGTATTAATAATGGCTATCTCGTACAGGCTACTTTCACCGTTCAGAATATAGAAGCACTCGGGACTACTCAGTCATTTGATGGTGGTTCGCTCCATGATCGAGCCCCCTTACTTTTAGAAGGGTTTATCAATACTGAGGACGGCGAAGAAGAATTGAGCCTTCTCAATTTGCACCAACGTTCATTGAGTGGCATCACTGGATCCAATAGCGACTTTGTTAGACGTAAAAGAAATGCACAAGCCATATCAGTGGCGCAAATGCTCAGCGATCTTCAGGATGAAGACAAGGAAATTGTAGTCTTAGGTGATTTCAATGCGTATCAATTTTCGGATGGCTATGTAGACGTTGTAAATCAAATAGCTGGCACACCCTCCCTAGGTGCACAATTTCCACCAAGTCCTCAAGGTGTAATCCCTTTGATTAATATATCTGCAACTTTTCCACCTGAAGAAGAACGCTACTCATTTGTATTTAGAGGAAACGCTCAAATGCTCGATCATTGCTTGGTATCTGACTCCCCAGATTTAGTCGTTTCTAATTTTCAGTACGGTCGAGGCAATTGTGATTTTCCAGAATCTATGTTAGCCTTAGATGTGCCCTTTAGAGCTTCAGATCATGATGGATTTTCGGTATACCTAGATATGGATGCCGAAGTCATCATGGGTGACCCAATTGTCTACAATGAAGATGGAATATTTGTACCTAACCCTTTTTTACCTGCTGACCAAATTTCATTTCAGATAGAAGAAAAACAAAACATAACTGCGGAATTATTCAATATGGCTGGACAATTAATGATCACCGAGTCATTAGGAGCCATTGAAGATGACAACGTAAGTTTACCCAATATACAAAGCCTTGGAGCCGGTATGTATATCCTCAGACTTACAGGGCGGTCTGTGGACTATACCGAAAAATTAATCATTATCAATAACTAAACAGGCTCAGCGTACAAGTCAAATTCTGTAGCCTCGGTTACTTTCACCTCCGCGAAATCGCCTACCCTCAGAAAGTGCTTTCTAGCGTCTATCAAGACCTCGTTATCTACTTCAGGGGAATCAAACTCTGAGCGCGCATAGAAGAAATCACCTTCCTTCTTATCCACTAGTACTCTATAGGTATTCCCTACTTTTTGCTCGTTTAGCGATAAGCTAATTCCTTCTTGCAACTGCATCAATCTACTCGCTCGTTCTCTTTTCACTTCTTCAGAAACATCATCTTCTAGGTCATGCGCGATAGTCCCTTCCTCATGTGAATATTGAAAAACACCTAGTCTATCAAATCTCATGCGCTCTACAAAGTCCATTAGATTTTGAAACTCCGCCTCTGTTTCTCCGGGGAACCCAACGAGCATGGTTGTCCTTATCGCTATACCAGGGACCGTTTCTCTAGCATAGTTGATTAAGTCTTCAGTTTCTTGCACGGTAATTTGTCTACGCATTCTATGCAGCACCGCATCGTCCGCATGCTGAAGCGGAATGTCTAAATAATTGCAAACCTCTTTGGACTTTGCCATGGCTGTAAATATGTCTCGCGGAAATTTACTTGGATAGGCATAATGTAGGCGTATCCATTCTATCCCTTCCACGGCGGCTAGGGCTTCCAATAGTTGCGGCAACTGCCGTTCCTTATAAATATCTAGACCGTAGTATGTCAATTCTTGAGCGATCAGCATCAACTCTTTCACGCCATATTTGGCCAGATTGGCTGCCTCTTTTACCAGCTCCTCTATCGGCCTAGAGATGTGCTTTCCACGCATCAATGGGATGGCACAAAAAGAACAGGTCCGGTTACAGCCTTCCGATATTTTTAGGAAAGCATAGTGCTGTGGCGTGGTGATGGTCCGCTCCCCTAGCAGTTCATGTTTATAATCTGCATTAAATTTTGCCAAAAGACCTGGCAGCTCCATCGTTCCAAAATAAGCATCCACTTCTGGGATTTCTTCTTCCAGATCATTCTTGTATCGCTCAGAGAGACAACCCGTCACATATAGCTTTTCGATGCCGCCATTGGCTTTGATATCAGCATACTCCAGTATGGTATTCACCGACTCTTCTTTAGCTCGATCGATAAATCCACAGGTATTGATAACCACTACATTAGAGTCGTCAAGAAGCCCTTCATGCTCAGCGGCGATATCATTACCCTGTAGTTGCGTGATGATATTTTCAGAGTCCACAAGGTTCTTTGAGCAGCCCAGCGTGATCACCTTTACTTTTGTCTTTTGCTTATCTTTTGTCTTCAATGCAGTTGAATTAGGAGGCAAAGATACGCTATTTATCAGCATAATTCATCAACCTTATTAGAGTAGTGTGGGGGCCATCCCGATTCCGAAGAAAAATCGGAACGGGCACGGGTCGTCCGCTGTATGGGATGGCCCGCGCAATGTCATAAGAAGAAAAAATTCGTGAATTTTCTCCTCTTATGACGCCTGCCCACAATCCCATGCCGCTACCACCCCTTGTCTCTAACGCACTCCGTTTGTCGAGCTTGGTCGCCTACGGCGAGTCGCGAATGATTCAATATCGTAAGACTTGTAAGCAATAGAAAAATCCAACCAGCAATACAGCTAATGAAGAACATTTCTGCTACAATGCAACAAACGTTCGCATACGCAACATCTGACGAATAGCTACTGTATCGATCTCAAATCCCTAATGACAATTTGGGTTCATCCAATCTTTATTTTCGAAGAAAGAAGATGCAAACCGAAAGAATTTTATAATTTAGATTTATAATAAAGCACTTATCACAGAGTTATAGAAAAAACGAATCATGAAGAATATACTTTTTGCCTTTGCATTGCTGTTTGTCAGTTGGAATTTCTTGACCGCTCAGATTGGTATTAGTGGCGCATACTCAAGCATCAATACGCCAGGCTGGGAGGATATACTAGACAGTGAGAATGTTCCTGAATACAACAATGGATACACTATCGGGATTGATTATTGGACCCGACTCGAAAATTATAGAGTGGAGTTTTTGCCAGAACTATCTTACAGTAGCTTTGATAATAGAGTGGATGGCATCCCACTTGTGCCATTTGCAGCTACTGGAGATTTAAACATTTTAGCTTTATCCATAAACACTCAGTTTTATATATTCGATATTGAAGGCGATTGCAATTGCCCAACATGGGGAAAGGAAGGAGGATTTTTCAACAAAGGTTTTTATTTGATGCTTGGCCCTGGTGTCTCTATGATTCATCAAGTAGATGATATACAAGTAGGTCTTGAAGAGGCCGAAACAGTCGATGAATCTACTTTGAGATTAATGTTGTCTGCTGGAGCTGGTCTTGATATAGGACTTACAAAATCAATCACCTTGACGGTCTTTGGTAGATTCAGATGGCACTCCTCCGATGAGTGGGTGGGCATCAATACAGTAATTGATCGATCTCCTATGCAGGACAACCCTGCCGATCCAACTAGTGTCATCACTCAATTTGAACCAGGTCTCAAAATTCACTATCGCTGGGGGGAGTAAAATTCCGTCAAGATCTATACGCCTATATTTAATATATACCAACTCCTTGTTAAGAGGTCATATTAAGCCTCTTACAATGAATTGGCTCAAGGTGTACCTGCCTGCATTATGCTTCAAGTACTGTATTTATAGTAACTTGGAATACAATTTGATTATATACGTTAATTAGAATATGGGTATTGGGTTTGAGGACCAAATCAATATCCATAAAGCATATACTAAATATGCAAACTACACCTTGGATTAGTAGTAAGAAAAGCAAGACCAACAAAAAAGTAAAACTAACAATACTCCTACGCAGAATAAGTTCTATTCTGTCTAACAAGAAACAGCACCTAATAATTAAGAGTACGAGGGAACTCTATCGCTATGATCAAGCCTAATTTTTGAATTGCAAAATTACGCTTATGAAATTCCTTATTAGCTTGACACTAATCCTGTCCACCACACTTACGCTACTCGCTCAGGGTATATACATCGATAATGATACAAACTACAAAGATGGTGTGTACGCTAGTTATGAAGACTTTATCAATAATGAACCTAGCCTTCCATTTGCAGCATTTGATATCAAATGGATCGAGACACCATATTTTAATAAATTGAAGATCAAAAGTTGCAAAAACTATCAAGATGGTAAATTGAAAAAAACTGAAATGCGCAATATCTGGGGTTTTTGCCTAGGTGGTGTTCCTTATATCCATTATAGCATCACGATGCCTTATAAGATACGTTTTGGGAACCATGCTAGCGATGTATCTGGAAAGTCATCGTTTAGCAGAATACGGATACTTGGTAATATTTGTCACTTTAATATTGAAGATCACACCCCTAAGGGTAATTCTAGATTCGCCAATAGTTTAAGGAATGATGATATTCATGGAAAGATAATTCGTGTACAGAAGATGATAAAACTAAGTACGGGAAAGATATACGACTATGACGAGTACATATTGAGTCAATTGATGAAGGATGACAAACAATTAGTCGCTGCATATAAAAAAGAAGAAAATCGAGAGTCAAAAATGTTTAGCTACCTTAAAAAGTATAATGAAAGAAATCCAATATTGAATAAGACTGTCCTAGCGACCATAAAGTAAACCCTAGAAAAGAAATAGCCCCGTCCTGAAATCAAGATTTTTGGGATAGGGGTAGAAGCGATACTGCCCGCTATACACGACTAGTATAATCTGCCTAAATGCAGGCTCTGAGAGGTACGAGCAGAGACAAATGAAGGCAATATTATACAGGAGTGTGGAGCAAGCAGTAAAAGCGAATGACCCGCCCACACACTGCGCAGGACGATGGCTTGGCCCGTGTGGGATCCCCCACAAGATTAAACTTATCATATATCCCTTCCTTACCTCTATCTGTCACAGCGGCTAATTTGAAGAAAAAGGAAAATTGATTATCTAATCCAAATAAATTGGCTACCTTTATATCCCGTAATAGACCTAATACATTCTCAATTCTGTATTTGGTTTTGTTTCAACTTTCAAATCAAGACTAACTTATAAAAGCCTCGTAGCAATGCTATTCGAAGCTTTATTTGTTTTTGAGGCATGTGAAACGATTAGGTCTGCAATATCTACTATATGACAAAATATGTTTTCGTTACGGGCGGAGTAACCTCTTCTTTGGGTAAAGGAATTATCGCTGCATCATTGGCAAAGCTACTGCAAGCGAGAGGCCTGTCGGTCACTATTCAAAAGTTTGACCCTTATCTAAACCTAGACCCAGGAACGCTGAATCCTTATGAACATGGGGAATGCTATGTGACGGATGATGGAGCTGAGACAGATCTAGATCTTGGTCACTACGAGCGTTTTCTAAATACGGCGACATCACAAGCTAATAACGTTACTACTGGTGCCATATATCAAACTGTAATCAGTAAGGAAAGAGCGGGTGCTTATCTTGGAAAAACAGTACAAGTCATACCACATATAACGGACGAGATCAAACGTCGTGTGCAGCTGCTTGGCCAATCAAAAAAGTACGACATCGTAATCACGGAGCTTGGTGGCACAGTAGGTGATATAGAATCTTTACCTTATCTAGAAGCATTGAGACAAATGAGGTGGGAACTGGGAGCAGACAATTGCTTAGTGGTCCACCTTACGCTAATCCCTTATCTCCGCGCCGCAAAAGAACTAAAAACTAAGCCCACACAACACTCGGTAAAGGAGTTATTGAATACAGGGATTCAACCTGACATATTGGTCTGTCGTACAGAACACCCTATCAATATGGACATCAGACGAAAATTGGCCTTGTTTTGCAATGTGGAGGTATCCTCTGTGATTGAAGCTATTGATGCAGAGACTATATATGATGTACCGCTTTTAATGCTGAAAGAAAAACTGGATGCTACAGTGATTAATAAGTTGAGACTTCAAGATAAAAAGGAACCCGACTTGAGAAAGTGGAAAGCATTTCTAGGGCGCCTCAAAAATCCGCTTTATGAAGTAAACATCGGTCTAGTTGGAAAATATAATGAACTACCAGACGCCTACAAATCTATATATGAGGCATTTATCCATGCTGGTGGGGTAAATGAATGTAAGGTTAATATCGTCCCTATTCACGCAGGTCATTTGGAGTCTGATGCTAAAAGTGTACAAAAAGCTTTGTCTGATGTGGATGGAATATTAGTGGCTCCTGGCTTTGGAGAGCGCGGAATAAAGGGAAAACTAGCTGCTATAAAATACGTTCGGGAAAAAGAGATTCCGTTTTTTGGTATTTGTTTGGGTATGCAATGTGCGGCTGTTGAGTTTGCAAACAACTCCTTATTTCTTTCTGGTGCATCAAGTACTGAAGTAACAACAAAAACGCCCTACCCTATTATAGATTTGATGGAAGATCAAAAAAATCTAGATCAAATGGGAGGCACCATGAGATTAGGTTCCTATGATTGTGAAATCAAGAAAGACACCAAGGCATACGAGGCTTACAAGAGCACTAGTATAAAAGAAAGACATCGCCATAGATACGAATTCAACAACGACTACTTAAAGGATTTTGAGGCGGCAGGCATGATAGCTACTGGTATAAACCCAAAAACTAATTTGGTAGAAATTTTAGAATTGCCTTCTCATCCTTGGTTTGTAGGGGTTCAGTTTCACCCTGAATTAAAAAGTACAGTAGAAAATCCACATCCACTATTTGTAGATTTTGTAAAGGCTTGCCGCAAACTAAAATTTGAGCAAATAGAAAATAGAGCCAAGGAGAAAGTGTAGCCCATGAGCGCTCTGCACAAACAGTTGCTACCTATCTATACAATCATATTGATTGTCACTGTGCTTTGTGCAAAGCACATTTTGTTTTGGGACACGTACCAACTCTGCGGAAAGCAAGCTTGGGCTTTATATGACAATGGTTTATTGAACTGGATTCTTCCGCAAGACATAGACAGCGGGCATCCTCCTCTTTTTGGTTTTTATCATGCTTCCTTATGGAAAATTTTCGGCCCTAACTTGGTCGTAAGCCATATGGCTATGCTGCCTTTTCTGATTGGTATAGTCTATTATATGTTTAAAATAGGCATATACTTTCTAAACCTGAGAAAAGCTAAGTTTCTCGTCTTACTGCTATTAGCAGATCCTGTATTTATGGGGCAGGCTGTATTAGTAAGTCCTGATATTGTATTGTTGTTCTTTATGTTGCTCTGCTTTTATGGAGTGCTTAAGGATCAAAAATTTACTATTACTATAGGATCTCTTGGTCTAGGTTTGATAAGTATGAGAGGCATGATGGTCTTATTGGCTATCATGATATTTGATTTACTCTATAATCATAAATATAGGTCTTGGTCAAAAGTCAAACTTGTAATTAGTAATTATATACCGGCCTTAGCTACAGTCTTTTTCTTTCTCGCAGTTCATTATATGCATACTGGTTGGGTGGGTCATCATCCGGATTCAAGCTGGGCAGGTTCTTTTGAAATCGTAGATGCTAGAGGCTTGGTCAAAAACATTGCTGTATTAGGATGGAGATTTTTGGATTTTGGTAGGTTAATTTTATTATTGCCCCTTCTATATTTGGGATACCGCTATACACTCAAAGCTCCTGATAAGATAGTGCTGCATTTGATATTATTCTTGTTGCTACTAGACCTTATCATATCCCCCATATTAATTGCGCACAAAGGCCTGGTACTGCATCGTTATCTATTACCCATTTTCGTAATTATGCATATCCTTTTCTGGTATCTACTCATGCAGTCAGACCTGCCCCATAAAGTAAAAAAGTATACATTAATGTGCGTTTTGGCAGGTTTGTTTTTAGGCAATTTTTGGGTGTATCCTAAAAAAATATCACAAGGCTGGGACTCCACCTTAGGGCATTTACCCTATTATCATTTGAGAGATAAAATGAATGCCTATATTTCGGAAAACAATATAGCATCAGAACAAATAGGAACAGCTTTTCCTAATATTGGAGACTTAAGAAATTTTGATCCAGCGGAACAGGGACAAGGTCTCAAAGAATATAACTTAGAGACCGATAAATATCTGTTTTATAGCAATATTTACAACGATTTTAGTGATGAAGAAATTGATCTTCTTGCATCTGAAAAATGGTCTATAGAACAGGAGTACCACTTCTATCCTGTTTGCGTAATATTATATAAAAGAACGGATCAGTAATTTCTAAACTTATCACTGCATACCTAACTATAATTAAAAGTAACTAATGAGGAAGTTAAGTTTAAAAGAATTGAACAGAATAGACGTAGAGGCTTTTAAAGCCAAAGCGAAACATCCCATTATCGTCGTCTTAGACAATGTGCGATCCGCCCTAAATGTTGGTTCAGCTTTTAGAACTTCCGATTCTTTTGCTTTGGAGGAAATCATATTGGTAGGAATCGCAGCACAACCGCCGCATCGTGAAATTAATAAAACAGCTATTGGAGCCACCGATTCCGTCCAGTGGAAGTATATGAAGACGGAAGAGGAGACAATCGAGTATTTACAAAGTAAATCTTACAAAATACTCCCCATTGAACAGGCAGAAAACAGTACCTCCTTAGAGCAATATGAAGTTGATCCTACGCAAAAAGTAGCGCTCGTATTTGGGAATGAAGTAAAAGGAGTAAGCCAGGCATTTATGGATATCGCAGCCCAGTGCATTGAGATTCCACAATTTGGTACCAAGCACTCTCTTAATATAAGTGTAGTAGTAGGAATAATTTCATGGTATTTCGTCGAAAAAGCATTAAAAAAGTGAATATTTATGCAATTTTAAGACGAAAGAATACATTTGCTAATAAGACATGCAAGTAAATAACTTGTTCTTTCGTAAATAGTGAGTCATTAAGGGAATCTGATTTTTATTTCGATTTACTCAGAAATATTTTAACATGTTGAATAACAATAACTTAGATGCTGAAATAAAAGATGCACTTAAAAATTGGAAGGAAATCATTTCTGCCTATCAAGTGCCGAATGACAAGAAAGCTATTTTGCAACTTTTGAATACCTTTCTCCCTTTCTTTGGCTTATGGGTCCTGATGTATTTCAGTCTTCAATATTCTATACTTCTGGCTATTGGATTAGGCCTTGTAAATGCATTCTTTATGGTGCGTATCTTCATCATACAGCATGATTGTGGGCATCAATCTTTTTTCAAATCAAAGAAGCTTAATAATGTAGTTGGATACATTTGCAGCCTGTTTAGTTCTATTCCTTATAAGTATTGGGCGAGAGTGCATAATTTTCATCACGGACACAATGGCCAGTTAGAGGTGCGCGAAGTCGGTGACATCCCTACCCTAACAGTTGCAGAATATCGTCAAAAATCTAAATGGGGCAAACTTGGATATAGAATCTGGAGAAACCCTATTATCACTTTTATCATTGCGCCAGCTTTTTATTTCATTGTTTCCAACAGGATTCCCATGTTTAAGGACAAATTGAAAAACATAAAATCCTTAAGTAAAAGTCAATTGAAAAATAACCTCATCATTCTAGTATTATATGCTGGATTAGCGTGGCTAATAGGTTGGAAGCAGTTTTTGTTTATCCAACTGACACTCATTTTTTTGTTCGGTATTATTGCTTTTTGGTTTTTCTACATTCAGCACCAGCATGAATCTTCGTATAAGCAATGGAAAGATAATTGGGATTATCTTTTATCCGCTATTCGTGGTTCTTCATACTACAAGCTTCCACGGGTATTCCAATGGTTAACGGGTAATATCGGTATCCACCATATTCATCATCTGAGTAGTTTGATACCTAACTATAATCTAGAGAGATGTATGCGGGAGAACAAGATCCTCAACAAGTATGTAACTACGATAGGATTTTGGGAAAGCCTGAAGATGATGAAGTACAAATTGTGGGACGAAGAACGGTGCAAGATGGTCTCATTTGATGAGTACTATAAATATGAGAAGGCCAGAAAAAAAGCAGCTTAAACGCGGCTACCCAATTCTACTACTTCTAAATCTTCTATTTTACCCATATCTATAGCGAAACGGATCACAGTTTTAACCTGGTGTATGCCTATATTTCCACATGCCCCAGGATTGATATGCAAGAAATTATACTTTTTATCCATCATCACTTTGAGGATATGTGAATGACCACAGATAAATAATCCTGGAGGATTTTCATCAAATATTTTGGTTACACGCTGGTTGTACCGCCCTGGATAACCACCGATATGCGTAAGCAATACATCTACCCCTTCGCAGTCAAACCGTAGATTTTCTGGATAAATAAATCGCAGCTCCTTGGTGTCAATATTACCATACACTGCTTTAGTAGGCTTGAAGTCTTCTAACTTTTCAATAAGCCCAAGAGTGCCTATATCTCCAGCATGCCATATCTCATCTACGTCCGCAAAATATTTAAACACACTTTCTGGTAATGAACTATGTGTGTCTGACAATAATCCAATTTTCTTCATACTACTGGGTAAGTTGTTGGAATACATCTTCTACCGAAGTCTTCTCTAAGTGAAGTTGTAAAAGTGTAAGTTTATTGGCCACAGCAAAGTTGAATACAAGCTCTCTTAGATCTACATCTTTCGCGCCTACTATTTGATACTTTTTATGGCCAAGAGACTTGATACTGATAACTTTATTTTCCTTAAGGAGTAGTTTTTCAGGCAGGGCTTGCTTTGTCTCTACCAGCAAAGATTGAGTCTTCGTTCCTCGGCCTTGCAATTTATCTATAGAATCATTGGCCACCAATTTTCCATTGTTTATGATGATCACTCTATCACAAATAGCTTGTACTTCCTGCATAATATGAGAAGAAAAGATTACCGTTTTCTCTTTGCCAATAGACCTGATCAAGTCTCTAATTTCTGAGAGCTGATTAGGATCCAATCCTGAAGTAGGTTCATCTAGAATTAACACCTCTGGGTCATGCATCATAGACTGTGCTAACCCTACCCTTTGTCTGTATCCTTTGGACAAGGCTTGGATTTTCTTGTGTTGCTCTTTTTGCAAACCGACCATCTCAATCATCTCTGCCACTCTACCTTTCTTGTCCTTGATGTTATACAGCCCAGCAATAAAGGATAAGTACTCCTTGATATACATTTCTTTGTATAGAGGATTGTGCTCAGGAAGATAGCCGATTCTCTTTCGAACTTCAATAGGGTCTTTCGCTACATCAAATTCACAAACTTGAGCAGTTCCTTCCGTCTGAGGAATGAAACATGTCAAAATTTTCATGGTGGTCGTTTTACCTGCACCATTTGGGCCCAATAAGCCAACTATTTCTCCTTTTCGAGCAGTAAAGCTCACTTTATTGAGCGCTTTTTGAGTACCATAATGCTTTGATAAGTTTTCAACTACGACCGACATATTGCTTTTTGTTTTTCTAGCCCTGCAAAGATATTAATAAAGCGCATTTTGATGGCTTCGAATTATACATTCCAAATATCAATGTATAAAAAAGCCATCTAAGATTTGGAAAAATATCGCTTATAAACAGGTTTTCGATACCAAAACTGCAGATACATTATGGGATACATCAACACATCCAACAACTTAAGACCCGTCGAAAATTCAATATCGTCTACAATCAAGGTTTTATCAGCAGCTAGTTTTTTAATGCCATGTCTATGGCGCCAGGTTTTGATGGGTGGTGGTATTTCCTGGCCTACATCGACGAAGTAAATTTCTTCTTCAGTTTCTTTTTGATCTACAATAAGAGCCGTCCATGCTTGCTGTATCCCAAGCATACCGAGTGTCATCTCTACTTTATCTCCTGTACGGCAGCCATCAAATCTAGTTAGATTGAGCTGAATTAAAGGAGGTTTTAAAGCCAAAAATAGATCTTTATCAAACCGAGCAAACACGGTTCTATAGTTTTCTTCCACTTCTGTGGCGATGTAAATTCTCATATCAATAATGGCTTTATTCTTAATCTATTAACAGACTTATGCTCACACTGTTTAGTCTTCAAGGAATGCAGCTGGATTAAGAGTGTATTATTCACACTTTTTGTTAAATTGGGGGTTGAAAATCATACTACAAATGGGAGAATTCAATCTAAGCACACTTGACATCATCATTATGGTACTTTATGCGGTATTCATTATTGGATATGGTTTGTATCATGCTAAACGAAACAGCTCCGAGGAATATTTCTTAGGAGGTCGTTCTGCTACCTGGCCGGTGATAGGAATTGCCTTATTTGCAGCAAATATCTCAAGCTCTACTTTAGTTGGTTTAGCGGGATCAGCATATTCTGGAAATACCCACGTGTATAACTATGAGTGGTTTGCAGTGGTCGTTTTGATTTTCTTTGCCATTTTCTTTCTGCCCTTTTATCTAAAATCTAGGGTATATACCATGCCTGAATTCTTGGAGCGCCGTTATGACTCTAAGTCTAGATATTACTTCTCCTTTATTACGATTGTAGGAAACGTATTGATAGACACCGCCGCATCCTTATATGTAGGAACGCTAGTTTTGAGTTTAATTTTCCCGGATATTCCAGGTACTTATATTATTATTGGATTAGCCTTTGCCGCAGCAGCATATACTATTCCTGGTGGACTCAACTCTGTAATGCAAACAGAGGTAATACAAGCCATTATTTTGATATTCGGCTCTATAGTATTGACTTATTATGCTTTTGATGGTATTGGTGGCTGGGATGGCCTTATATCAGGGCTGGATGCACGACAGGCAGCTGGCTTATCTGAATTGAACGCACAAGAAACACTTAGTCTTGTTAGATCCGCTGATGATGAATTTATGCCTTGGACGGGTTTGGTACTAGGTGTACCTCTTTTAGGCTTTTATTTTTGGGCCAATAATCAATTTATGGTACAAAGAGTATTAAGTGCCAAAGATCTAAACCATGGTAGATGGGGCGCTCTTTTTGGAGGACTATTAAAGCTGCCAGTGCTATTCTTTATGGTCTTTCCTGGGACAGCAGCCATCTTACTTTTTGCAGACCTACCAGTAAACTACCTTCTAGCGGATGGCACTATATGCACTAATCTTGCAGACTGCACTGACTTTACTTATCCGACATTATTATATAAACTGCTACCAAGTGGATTACTTGGCCTCGTAGTAGCAGGATTGTTGGCGGCTATGATGTCCTCTATATCTGCTACTTTCAATAGTGCATCGACTTTGATTACTATGGACTTTATCCAAAAAATTAAGCCTGACATGACCAGTAAACAGCTGGTAAGAGCCGGTCAAATATCTACAGTAGTACTTGTAATACTAGCCTCCTTATGGGCGCCACAGATTGGCAAATACGGTGACCTATTCAAATACTTGCAAGATGTACTTGGATTCATAGCACCTCCAGTAGTGGCTACCTTCCTACTGGGTATGTTCTGGAAGCGCGCCAATGGTTGGGGATCTATTGCTAGTTTTATCTTGAGTTTAGTATTCTCAATTGTATTCGTTGCTGGTGCAATTGCCGGCATGAAAACTGGATTCTGGAGTTTGAATTTCCTGATTAGAACCTTTGTTTTGTTTGCTATCTGCAGTGTAACACACATAGTTGTAAGTTTATTGACCCCTGCTCCAGCACCAGAAAAGTTAGATGGCTACACTTGGAACAACGAGATACTAAGACAAGAAACCATAGAACTAAAAGGATTGCCTTGGTATCAAAATTATAGAATACTCTCTGTACTACTTTTGATTCTTACAGCGATAATAGTCGGTTGGTTCTGGTAATACAGCAGTTCAATGAAAATTATTACTTGCGATTTTGTCCGCCAAACCTATTGTTTTTATTTGAATCGGTGCTAGAGATGACTTCAAAATAATGAGTGAATACAGTATTGAGAAAAGCAAAAATAATACCTATGCCTATTACGATATAAAAGATGGTAAAAAGTTTGCCAGCGTCAGTTTGGGGCGTAAAATCTCCGTATCCTACGGTCGTCAGTGTCACTACTGAGAAGTAAAAGGAGTCTATAATCGACCAGCCTTCTAAGTAATGATAGGTTATTGTACCCACACAGATACAAACTACCGTGGCGATCAGCAAGGATCTATAATCTTCATCTAGTAAAAAATTACGTGTAGATTTCAGTAGCGACATGATTAAGTAATTTGATTAAAAAAAGCGACGTGCAAGAATCTACACGTCGCTTTTAGTTTTATTTATTTATTAAATCATTGTATTATCAACTTCATTGTTAAGTGTGCATTTTCTTTAATACATTCCACAGAATAGATTCCAGAGCTATAATTCGATACTTGGATTTCTAAATGCTGACTTGGATTATCTTGAACAAAAACAACTCTACCCAAGGCATCGATAAGCCGAACCATATCCAAACTTTCTTCAGTAGAAATGTTCAAAGTTCTAGCCACCGGATTAGGGTACATATCTATCTGGGTATTCAGTACACTCAAGGTACTGTTGGATGCAATCTCTATGTCGCTTTCATACCTTGGGAACAATTGATACCCATCATCTAATGGAGTGGTATTATCAAATTGACCACCTATCCCAGTGATATTGAATACCGTGCTCATATCTCCAGGAGCGGGCAATAAAAACAAATCTACATTATTATCAATTCTGACTTCAAAGTCATTGGTTCCATCCGTAACAGTGAAGTTAAATCCAGAGTTTCCGCCACCCCATTCAGTGATGTCCGTATACATGACTCCAGTTATTTGCACCAATTGAGATTCAGTATCTTCTCCTAATCCAGTCACCAAAGCAGGACTCAAAAGCTGATTGCCAGAGGAAAGCAGCTCGATCTCTTCGGCAATTATTTCAGTCAGTCCATTGAACTGGGTGATCTCTCCCCGTATGCTTACTTCGTCTCCTTCAGCCACAGTGTACGTTATATTAGGATCATTATTGAAGACAGCAATACCATTTCTGTCATTATCAATAATGGTAAATAATACTCCCGGCTCTGTCAAATTTACACCATACACAGTACCAATCAATTCACAGGTAGTCCCTATCGAATCCGCGATGCCCATAGCATCCTCAGTAGTCACTATACCGATATCTAGCAATGGAAATTCTGCTTGACAGGCTACCGTTATAAATACTTGCGCATCGTCCTGAGAGCTACCGTTTGATACAGAATACCCAAAATCTATACTCCCACAAAACTGGTCATCTATAACTACGATGATGGTATTAGAATCTGTAACCATGATGTCTGCGTTAGGTGGACCCAGTAAAAGAAGTTCTGTAACCCCGCCAGGAACCTGATCGTTAGCTAATACATTCAGCTCCACTGTTCCAGGGCCAAAATCAAAATTAAACATGTCATCATTTGCCGTCACCAGAGTAGGTGCTACCGTAGAATAGGTTCCAATAGGAAATGGGCTAGGTGCAAGGTTATTGGTGGATGGTCCATCTAAAGCATCAATCCCACCATAGGACCAATTACCTACCAAAAAAGTGTTGCCATCAGGCCCTGTACCGCTATTTCGATAGGCCCATCCATCCAAATACTCCCAGGTGGTTCCTGTTCCATCCATATCGACATCCCCAAATACATCCAGAGGTTGTGCGTTCTCAAATAGTTCTATTGCATCATCACCATTCACATTGATTGAGGGAAAAATAAAGCTCGTAGACAATCCGTAATAATCAGAAAACTCAACACTATCTTCTACTAGATAAATGAAAGAGCCTGCCGCTAAACTCTGTGCCGGAAAAGTATACTCTACTCCATCCGTACCATTACCATTGTTTACTACACCAACACCATAGACACTCAAATCAGGAATATCATTGACAGCAAAAAACTCTGCTCCCTTCGTACCACTAAACCCAGGTTGCGCATCCCACACCCCTGTGAGAATAAGATCTTCTGTTAGTGGAGTATCATTATCAATAATGGTGATAGTTGTTTCATTGGTTAAACCCCAATAAAAATCTGTAAAACTATCAAAGGACAAGGTCAATTCTTCATCCATCTCTAAATCTGCATCCTCCAAGATTTCCAACTGTACATTGACGGTAGTATCAGAATCCACCACAAAAGTAGAGGTAATCAAATTAAAATCTGACACATCTGTACTCCCGTTATTCGCCGTGATAGATACATTTACCTCAGTGAGTGAAGCAACATTTATATACAATGGGATATTGATTACCCCATCGCTTTCCAAAAACGAATCGTTATTAGAGAAAAAAGATACTCTTCCTCTGTCACCGCATACAGATAGATCTCCTATCTCTCCATACAAAGGCTGACCATCTACCTCCACACCAAGTGGGAAAAATGAAACTTGCCATGCATCAGGGTCATTTTTATCCCCACTAGCAGATCCACAAAATTGCAAAGCTGGTCCGTTCCCATCCGCAAAAGTAGGCCAGCCATTACCATCATCATAGGTAAACTCATCAATGGCTTGACCATTGGCATTGATTATTCTTATGGTTTCACCACCATTATTTAGGGCCCCATCCGCTTGAATTACAGCTTCTCCAAAGAGACCAGGCAATTGTGCAAACCTCGCACTATCCACCACAACATAAAACCATCTAGATGGTGGAATTTGGATATTCGGAAAAGTAGCTTCTAGACCGGAATCCATGCTAAAATTGGATAGATCAACAGCAGTCGATGAAGTATTCTGAATCTTGATGTATTCATACAAATCCTCTCCTGGATTATTATACATAAATTCTACAACAGACAATTGTGCATTCGCTTGCCCGACAGAAAATAGAAGCAGCAGTACAGCAGTAAATAGGTTTCTCATTACGTTACGTCTTTTTATCATTCTCAAAATAGTGCGCTCCGTGCCAAATCCTAGCACCAAGCACAATCTGAATTTAAAGATAATACATAATCACTGTATCTTGAATATTTTACGACTTTTAAGCCCAAAATAAAAAAGCTGCACCCCGTTTACACAAGATGCAGCTTTTAAAGCAGATTATTCAAAATGCTTATTTCATTCCTTTCAATTCATTGACCAATCTATCCGCCTTGTAGATGTACTCTAGGGCGGCAGCGATACCACCAGCATGCACAGAAACCGCTCTATTCAAAGTAGGTTCATAGATAAAGTTACCCGGCAGAGATTCGATATTGCCATCAAATATTAGCCCAACTACTTCTCTATTGACATTGATGATGGGGCTACCAGAATTACCACCAATGATATCATTGGTGGACACAAAATTCATCGGCTTATTCAATAGCTCAGCAGGTGGATCCAGCCATCGATCAGGCAATGACCATGGAGATTCTCCATTATTACTATAATGCCTATCATACAAACCAAAGAAAGTCGTCTTATACGGTGCGGTCGTTCCATTATAGTTATAGCCCTTGACGACTCCATCTGCAATACGCAAGGTAAAAGTAGCATCAGGCGGAAGCTTCCCCTTATTCACTTCATACGCCAGCTTGGATACCTTACCCTCTAGCACTCTTCTCTCTGCCCCAGAAGCTCTAAATTTGCCCACCGCTTGATTATATTGCTCCGTTAAGTTAGTAGCCATCGTCAATACAGGATCCTTAGATTTGACTATCTTTTTAGGCTTCAAAACCTTATCTATATTTCCTCCAGTCAATGCAGAAGAAGACAACATCTTTGGCAATGCAGAACTAAACGAACCCGACCTAAACAAACCTTTGATGTAGTCATCTCCAGGGCTCGCATACTTATTCATTTTGCTCATCAAGTTACTGAACTTAGCCACCTCCGTGGGATCTTTTAATACAGCAGCACCTTCTTTCACTATGGCCATTTGCTTAGAGATTTCCGCTTCCTCTCCACCGTTCATGACCAAAGCTTTATAGCCCGCTAGTTGGTGCATATAGCCCATGATGCCACCATTCAATCCACTAGGACTAAGCAGATTTATTTCAGCTCCATAATCGCCCAATTCCTCGTACGTTTTCGCCAAGCGATCCCACAATTCTGGCTGCCCAGACTTTTGCTTTATATCCGCTTCCAACTTTCGCTTTCTGGACATCAATACTGGATCTTTAATCCCTTCGATAATACCCCCGATGGCTTTCATTCCATTACTCAAACCAAACATCTGATTTAGTAATTCTGCATTTGGATTCTTTGCATACTCCTCACTCAATTCTGCATGCATCTCCGTCATTGACTCCAGGCGGATATTATATCTCGCATCTCGATCATACTCTAGCTGCGCTACCGTACGGTATCTTTCTGTGCTTCCTGGATTACCGATTACAAAAACAGGATCTCCCTCCTTTGCTCCTTCAGGGTTAAACTTGAAGTAGTGGGCGCTGGTATTCGCAGGCTTACCGTTCTCATAAGCTCTCCAAAAAGTACAGTCTAGATTATATCTCGGATACGTAAAATTATCTGGATCTCCTCCATAAAAACCGAGATCCAATTCTGGTATAAACACCAATCGAATATCGTCATAGCGCTTATATCCATAGAGCGAATATTTCCCTCCACTATAGTAGGTGATGGTCTGCATTCTCAAGCCTTCCCAATCCGACATAGCACCATACTTTCGCTTAACTACATTGAAGGCAGAGTCTCTCATGACCGGCACATCTGCATCACTTTTTGCCCTTGCTACTAGCGCATCCACCTCACTTGTAATATCCGCGATCTGCACCAATTGCTCTACAAACAAGCCCTCATCTTTGCGCTCATCCGCTAAAGTTTCTGCATAGAATCCATTCTTATTAAAGTCTTCGCCAGCTTTTTGCAACTTCGGCATTTCGCCGTTTGAGCAGTGGTGATTGGTCATGATCAATCCATCCGGAGACACGAAGGACGCAGAGCACCACGAGGCGAATCTCAAGGCGGACATACGCGATGCCTCTATCCATTCTGGAGTCGGATTGAAGCCATAGGTTTCGTTCCAATAGCCTACTGGCGCATCCTCGAAAGTCCACATTTTACCGTAGTCAAAAATACTAGGTTCTGATGATACTTGTTGAGCCATCGTGACAGTGCTCAAGCTCAAGACTAGGGCAAATAGCCACCCTATTTTCAATTTGATTTTCATTAATATTCGTTTAGTAAAGAAAAGTGAATTTACACATTATCAGGCGTTTGACCAAGATTGCATAAAGCAAATTTCTTTCGATTCGCATTGTGTTTTCTTGGGCACGTCACCCAAATCCCTGTCCAGAAAATGGGACAGAGATTTGGCTGTCAGGCTATCTGTAGCTCGCTCTTCGCTAGGCCCTGCACTCTGCTGCGCGCCGTTTGGTCTCTCCGTTAACACGGAGCCTACTCCTATCCTTCGTGCGGGGATAATTTTATTTTTTTCGATAATTATAACATTTTGAGTCCTAGTAAAATCAGCAATTTAGCATCAAACTTTGATGCTAATTCTACACCTCCTGTATTGTACTATTCAATCTGCCATAGCAGGGCGACATACTTGCAGTACTGGGTGTCAGCCCAGTGCAGACAATATCCCAAAATCCAATTTGGCGTGACTTCTTCGAAAATTATGGCAAATTGAATCCTAGTAAAATCATCATTTCAAATTCAAAATTTGATACTAATTCCTACCCATAATATTCCACAATCCGAGGATCTACCATGACGTCTCGGGGGGTCAATTTTGTCTTGAGCACAATGCCCTCTAAGGTACGGCAACGGCTAAGGGCCACATAAGTCTGACCATGCTCAAAAGCACCACCCGCCATATCAATGATTACCTTATTGAAGGTTTTTCCTTGGCTTTTATGGATGGTGACTGCCCATGATAATTTTAGAGGTAACTGGCTAAAGGTTCCGACTACCTCAGACTCTATAACACCTTGGTTAGACACCCGATATTTGAGTATCTCCCACTCTTCTTTTTCTACTTTTATCTCCTTGCGATCTCCGTTTTGATCTTCAATTTCTACGACTACCTTGTCGTGCGATATGGTTCGTACGATACCGATGGTACCATTGACATAAGCCCGATTGATGGTGTCGTTTCTGATGAACATAACTTGCGCGCCCAGCTTCAACTCCAAGGTACCTGCTGCTGGAAAAAGTCGAGGTTCAAACTTGCCTTCTATCTTTGCATTGAAATAATAAGAGACCCCCTCTAGCGCACCAAGTTCTCGGGTGTTGACAGCGTCTGCCGTTTTATTTCTTGAGGTCAAAGTGATGTAGAAATCTTCTGATTTGAAGTCAGGCACATGGCGCTCATTCAAATCTTCTAAATCATCGTAGTCTATCGTGTTGGTCCGAATCGCTTCCAGCAATCTGATGAAGTGTCGATTGTCTTGTCGATAGATTTTTCTCAGTTCGATTACCTCTAAGTCAAAATCTCGATTGATGACTTCTGCAGAGAAAAAATAGGGAGATTCATATTCTGTTTGAAACTTGACGCGTTCCATGTGATTGGCCACAACTGGGGGTAGCTGAAAAAGGTCTCCAAAAAACACGACTTGCACCCCTCCAAAAGGAACATTTTTGTCGCGATTGATTCTAAGGAATTTATCGATGCCGTCCAGGATATCTGCACGCACCATGGATATCTCATCGATGACGAGCACCTCCATTTGGAGATACATTTTTCTTGATTTCCTTTTAGTGATATGCGTCTCAAAATCAGGTCTAGGCGGAAAACCAAAAAAGGAATGTATGGTCTGCCCTTTCACGTTTAGAGCGGCAACTCCAGTGGGCGCAACGACAACTACTTTTTTGCGGGTCGTATTTCTAAATAGATTGAGCAAAGTAGACTTACCTGTACCTGCCCTACCCGTTATGAAATAACTTTGGTTGGTGTTTTCCAATTCATCTAAGACATCTTGGTACTCCTGACTTAATTCTATAATTGGTTTTTGCGCATTCGTCGTATCTGGTCCTTCCATCAAATGTTTACTTAACTTCTTTGACAAGGTACACTAATACGGGCAGGTGATCGCTATACCCCCCATTATATTTATCCCCAGAAAAGGTTCGTTTTGGATAGCCCTTATACTGACCACTTACCTGAATCATCCAGGGTTGCTTAAAGATCTCCGCCTTAAAAAACTTCATCTGATCTTCCTTATCTTCTAGCAAGCTATGCGATATGATAATTTGATCAAAAACGCTCCAACTATCTCTAAATGAGGTAGTTCCATTTCCCTTCTTATAAAAGTCACATAAGGGATTATATAATTCTCCTTTGCTTGTCTTAGCGACTTTTCCTTTTGCATTTAAGTACTTTTTAACACTCGGACTAGTAGGGTCATCATTGAGATCACCCATGACTAAGATATTGCATTCAGGGTTGTCTTGGTATAAGGAATCTGCAACGGCCTTGCATACTTGTCCTGCCTTGTTGCGATATGCTGCGGCCTTGTTCTCCCCTCCTGACCGAGAAGGCCAGTGATTGACCATGATGTGTGTCGGTTCTCCATTGAGTTCTCCACTCACTAATAAAATATCCCTTGAGTAAAGCGTATCTCCGTTCAGCTTGATTACCCCTAATGGAAATGCCTTTTGCGATTTAAACTTGAAATATTTTTCTTGATAAATTAAGGCAACGTCGATTCCTCGCTTATCAGGTGAGTCGTGGTGGACTACTTGGTAGTTGCGATCGGCTATTGCTTCTTGTCTAACAAAGTCGTCTAATACTCTTTTGTTTTCGATCTCGCAGACGCCTAGGATGGCTGGTCCGTCTGGTGTCACATTGGTACCGAGCATGGCCACGACTTTAGCCATATTGCCTAACTTGTCGTTATATAACGCATCGTTCCAGAGGCGTTTTCCTTTGGGTAAAAATTCCTCGTCTCTGATATTAGGATCATCTTCGGTGTCGAACAAATTTTCGAAGTTGTAGAAGCCTACGCAAATGGCTTGATATTGCTTTTGCTGGCCAAAACAGGTGTTTATGCTCATTAATAGGATCCCAAGGACAAGTATTCTCATGATTATCTATTGAGATTTAAAGATAGAGTTTGCTACGCGATTTTGTGGTAAAACGAGTGGATTTATTGGGTGGTTAACGCAAAATCTAGGTAAATGGTAAATTCAAAAATGTAGCTGGATGCCTTATAGCCTATGCATGCTTATTAACTTTTGAGTTAAACAAAGGAAGCTATAAAGGATATCTGGCTTTCACCAGTAAAGGAGAATTAATTCCACATTATGAAAAGCACTACTTCGCAGAATTAGTATTTCGAGAAAAAATGATCATCTTTCCAAATAATGGTAAAAAGTTGATCAAAAAATATTTAAATCTAAAATCATAGGTTATGGCTAACAACATAGAATTGATTGGCATACAATCCAACAAGATTGACAAACAAGAATCTCAAATGATAAGGAGGATTATTGATGCACACTCAAAATCTCAGACCAAAGAAGAAATCATTGAAAATCAAATGATTGGACTAAAATTTAGTCTAAACAATTATTTAAATGATAGCATTGACACTAAAATTATCGAAGCAGGAAAATTTCTTAATGACATACTGAGTATCTACAATATTAAAAAAAATAAATTTGCTAAATACATAGGGTTGTCAGAGCCAAATCTTCATGCTTTAATTAAAGGAAGAAGAAAGATTAATAACGAAATAGCTAGGAAGCTAGAATTAATCTTCGATATTGATGCCCAAGCATGGCTTTATATTGAGACCAAGAATGATATAAAGAAATTTAATAAAAAAAATAAAATATCTGATGATGATTATTCCATTCAAGAATTAGTAGCTTAAATTATTATTGAAGAAATTTTCTCTATTCAATAGTAAAAAAAAACTACTAGTTAATTCAAGTAATCGAGTATTTCCTTTGTTGGTGATAGTATGTCGCTATCAGGATAGCAGGCTTTCTGCTATTCTAATAGTTTGAGGATTAAACTAGCAAGCGCTTTCTTTTTATGTTTATTTGTTTCATTATTAAACATAAATTCTAACATCTTCCTGCCATCTGAATACACATTAGTTCTAAGCCCATCTGCGGCGGGAGCAGCATTATAAACGATTTCCCAAAATGGAAAGGCAGCTATGTAGTCTTCCTTATATATCTGCTGTCTGAAAGAGGTATAGGCATCGGTAATCTTACCCTCCTCAGACAAACCAATCCAGGTTGTGCATTGAGGATACGCATTTGAGGATACAAACATGAGTGAAATGGTAATCATCAGACTTATAAATATAGGACGCATAGTATTGCACTTGTTTCACAACTAATGTACGGAAAGTATAACATGCAAACAATTTTTACTGCTGGTTGCATACTTGTTCCTCTAGCAGATTGTTCTTTTTAACACTTCAGACACCGAAGGCTTTGCCGAATGAAACAAGGCACCGAAGCCTGTGCTGGCTTGTTCCTTGAGCAGATTGTTCTTTTTAACACCTGAGTCACCTAAGACAACTCTTGATGAAACAAGGCACCGAAGGCTGTGGTAACTTGTTCCTTGAGCAGCTTGTTCGATCTACCACCGTAAACTGTCCCGAATCTCGGGAGACACCAAAGGCAGTGTTAAATTGCTACTTTGAGTAGCTTGTACATTTTACCTATGAATACCCAGCTGCTAGTACCTAGAGACCTAGAGACCTAGACAACTAGATACCTAGATACCTAGATACCTAGCTCTTCTTTACCGTGCTAGCGATGTGCAATGGTGAGGCGGTAGCCGAAGACCAAGCCGAGAAGAGGCGGCAGCCGAATCTAGGTGAAGGGCCGAGCAGACCTGCGAGCCATGGAACGTAGCGGCGATATGATGCGGGTGAGGCCCGTGGTGAGTGCTTATCATAGCGCAGCATCCAAATTGTCATAGTGACAATAGAAGATATGTAAACCTAAATAGGTCATGTGATTGTCCTAAACTTTAAAGGGATTCATGGCAATAGATTGGTTAATTACTAGTATTTTTGGGGTGAACTCTTCGAAGAATTATGAAAAAACTACTCCTCCTGGTCTTTTTGGGGTGCTTTGCCTATCATAAGGCGGACGCACAGAATAAGACAAATCAAGACAGTACTAAGGCGTTTAAGGAATTTATCCCTGTGATCACCATCGCGGATAATGATTTTGGAGATGGGCAAGATGAGGGGATATCGGGCTTGCTATCGGCTTCTGGAGATGTGTTTGCGCGAACAACAGATTATAATCTGAGTGTGGCTTTTTTCAGGGTACGTGGATATGATTCGGAGAATGTCGCTTTGCACTTGAATGGAGTGCCTGTAAATGATCTGGAATCTGGTTGGGCTTCTTTTAGTTCTTGGGGCGGTCTGAATCAGGCAACTCGGGTGAAGCAGACTAGCTTTGGTTTGGAAGCTTCTGATTTTACTTTTGGGGCCTTAGGTGGATCCGTCAACATAGATACGCGTGCCGCATCGCAACGCAAGCAAATCAAAGTGAACTATGTGAGTAATAATCGCTCCAACTACAACAATAGAATAATGGTGTCGGGAGCAACTGGGCTCATGTCCAATGGCTGGGGCTTTACGGCTTCGGCGAGTCGTCGTTGGGCACAAGAGGGTTATGTGCCAGGGACTTTCTATGATGCATACAGTTATTTTTTAGGGATGGATAGAAAGTTGAATGCACAGCACTCCTTGAACTTTACGTTTCTAGGAGCAAGTCAGAATGTGGGTCGTGCCAATGAAGCGGTTCAAGAAATATATGATATCGCTGGAACGAACTTTTATAATTCCAACTGGGGATTTCAAAATGGAGAAATTAGAAACTCTAGAATCAATCGAAGACATCAGCCTTATGCTATACTGCGACATGATTGGGTAAAGGATGAGTCATTTAATATAAGTACTTCTGTCAGTTTCCAAGATGGTCGTAATGGTGGGACCGCTTTGGATTGGCAAAATGCGTCTGATCCAAGACCTGACTATTATAGAAAATTGCCAAGTGCTATCGCAAATGAAGATGTAGCGCTGGAAGTGGAATTGCTACTCAGTCAAAATGAGGAATTGCGTCAGATACGTTGGGACCAACTCTATGATGCCAATAGAAATGGTCTAGAGACTATCGTCAATGAAGGGGGTATCGAAGGAAATAATGTAACGGGCTTGCGGTCTAGCTATATCGTTGGTGAGCGTAGATTTGATTCTCAGAAGGCTAACTTTAGTACGGTCTTGGAAAAGATATTTAGCAATCAAGTTACCGTACAAGGTGGGGTGACAATACAGCGATATTTGGGTGACAACTATCAGGTGGTTGATGATTTGCTGGGTGGAGATTACTATCTCAACATCAATCAATTTGCTGAGCGCGATTTTGCTGGCGACAATGACAAAGCGCAGTTTGACTTGGATAATCCGAATCGTGTAGTAAGAGTGGGCGACCAATATGGCTACCACTATCAATCCAATATCAACAGAAATGATGCTTGGATACAAGCGCAACTAAACTATGGAAAGCTAAAAGCGCATGCGGCTGTTTCTGGTGTGCAGACTACATTTTGGAGAACCGGCTTGAATCGGAATGGTCTTTTCCCAGATAACTCTTTTGGCGATTCTGCTAAAAATAATTTCATGAACTATGCGCTGAAAGGCGGATTGAGTTATGCGCTAACGGGAAGAAATTTCTTGGTGACTAATGCTTCCTATCAGACTAGAGCGCCATTCTTCAGAGATGTTTATCTATCCGCAAGAACGCGTAACGACGTAGTAGAAAATCTACAAAGTGAAAAAATACTATCGGTCGATGCGGCCTATAAATACAACTCCCCAAACCTAAAAGCAAAGGTAGGTGTCTACCTTACGGAGTTTAATGATCAGACGGAGGTAAAGAGTTTTTATCACGATGAGCTAAGAACTTTTGTCAACTTTGCGATGACGAACATTGACAAACGACATGTCGGACTAGAGCTAGCCGCAGAAGGAAAGATATTCACGGGCTTGACATTCGAAGCTGCCCTCTCACTCGGACAGTTTTTATTTAGCTCTCGACCTTTTGCGACGATTACCTCTGATAATAATGCAGAAGTATTTAGTGAGCAGGAATTGGTATACATCAACAATTTTTATGTGCCCAATACCCCTCAAACGGCGGGTGTACTAGGCTTAGAATATCAAACTCCAGGTACGAGTAAAGTTATCTTTGGTGTGACAGGCGTGTACTTTGACGATATTTGGGCAGATTTAAATCCTGATCGTAGAGTGGTTAGTTCTATCAATGCGACTAGTGAATTTCCTTTGGCTTTTGATCCTAATTCTGAACAAGGAGCAGCGATCTTAGCACAAGAAAAAAGTCCTTCTGCGTTCTTATTGAATGTAAGTGCACGTAGAGACGTAAGACTTAATAGTGATTGGAATCTGAATATCAATTTGGATATTAATAATATCCTGAACAATCAAGAATTTATAACTAGTAATCGAGAGCAGTTGCGATTTGACAAAGAGTCCAAAGATGTGTCCATCTTTCCTAATCGATACCGATATGCAAGGGGGATAACTTATTTCCTAAATTTGACTGCTACTAGAAGATTTTAAAATAAAACAAATACCACTACTAATATTAACTTTAGATATGAAAAATTGGATTTTTATTCTACTTAGTATTCTATCCTTTCAAGCGTGTGTTGATCAAGATTTTGATGCACCCCCATTTGGAGAAATTTTAGAAGAAGCGCCTGAGGTAACTACTACTATTGCTGAGCTCAAAGCGATGCACGTCTTTGGCACTTTTGTTACCATTGAAGAAGACATTGTAATCAGAGGAATTATTTCTGCTGATGATGAATCTGGAAACTTGTTTCGTCGTCTCGTGATGCAAGATCAAACTGGTGGAATAGAATTGAATATCAACGGTGTAGAATTGCATAATTCTTTTCCAGAAGGAAGAGAGATTTTCATCAAATGTAAAGACCTCATCATGGGAGACTTTGCGGGTATCATCGGAATTGGTGGTGCGATTGGAGAAACTGGTGGCGGTGATCCTAGACTAGATGGTATAGAGGAAATACTCTTGGACCAATTTATAGTCAAAGGAAGTACGGGTAACGTTGTGGTTCCAGAATCCAAAACAATCGACCAGTTGGGCCCGCAAGATGTGTCAAAGCTAGTACAGATAGACAATCTTGAATTTGAAGATTCGGAGTTGGGAAAAGCATTTGCGGATTTTCAGCAAAACACGAATCGTTTTTTAGAGACTTGTGATGGTGACGAGATATTGATTCGTACGAGTGGTTTCTCTAGCTTTTTTAATGAAGAACTACCCGGAGGAAATGGAACTCTGACAGGAATCTATACTGTGTTTGGAGATACAAAACAAATGATCGTCAGAAGACCATCTGAGGTAGCATTTAATGGCCCTCGCTGTGATGGTTCTGGTGGAGGCACTGGCGGAGGTGGTGGTGTAGACCCCGTAGAACTTCCTACAGCGACGACCACCATTGCTGACCTAAAGGCAACCCACAGCTTGGGTGGATTCACTACTATTTCTTCCAATGATGTTATAAGAGCAGTTGTTACAGCTGATGATAGGTCTGGTAATTTCTTTAGAGAAATTATTATCCAAGATGGAAGCGCTGGGATAGAACTGTTGGTCAACGAAAGAGATCTAGCGGCAGATTTTGGATTAGAGATCGGAAGAGAGATAGCTATCAATCTGAATGGTTTGATACTAAATGATTTCGCTGGAAACATTTCTCTTGGGGGAAATGTCTTCGTAAATAACAGCGGGAATGATCAGTTAGGTGGTATAGAACCAAGTGAAATTGGAACAGCAATTTTAATTGGAGAAGGCAATATGACAGTTACCCCTACCCTTGCTAGCATTGACGATTTGGGAGATGATGATATACACAGTCTAGTTACTTTGGAAGGCATTCAGTTTACTGATGGAAACACAGGGGTAACTTATGCAGACGTAGTGAACAATTTTTCTCAGAATCTAGACCTAGAGGATTGTGATGGAAACAGCATCATTATTAGATCGAGCAATTTTGCAGAATTTGCCGATGCGCTTACACCTAGTGGCAATGGAAGCATTACTGCTATCTACAGTGTATTTAATGGCGATAAGCAATTGTTTATCCGTGACCTTGGTGATATCAATATGAATGCTAATAGATGTGATGGCACTGGCGGTGGCGGATCTGGTGGAGGAGGAAATGGAGAAGAAGCATTTAGCTTGAACTTTGATGGACAGTCTTCTAACCAAACTTTAAACATCTCAGGATGGACTAACTTCGCGGAAGAAGGAAGCCTTGACAATAGTTGGTTTATCAATGACTTTGATGGCAATACATTTGGTGAAGTTACTGCTTTCCAATCTACGGACTCAAATAATATCAGCTGGTTGGTCACTCCTGCTATGGAAGTATCGGGTACGGCAAGTATTTCATTTTTAATGGCTCAGCACCACTGGGTACAAGATGGAATGACGGTATTGATCTCCGATAACTTTACTGGTGATCCTACGCAGGCTTATTGGGAAGAGGTGGATTGCACCTTACCTACAGAAGCGATTGACTGGTATGATTGGGTCGAGAGTGGCGAGATTCATCTGGATGAGTACTTCATTAGTGGCACTGTTCACCTTGGTTTCAGATATGAAGGCAATAGCAATAATGCTACTACTTCTTATAGGATAGATGATGTAGTGGCAATTAAGTAAATAATACTTAGCAATAGACGATTTAAAGACGTTCTCAACTTGGGTTGTGAACGTCTTTATTTTTGAATATTTACTTATGAGTCGTGACTACAATTCAAAGACTTAGTCAGAATAATACATATAATTTTTTATATTATCTTGCGCAAAAAATATTTATGTCTACTCAACCTTTCCATTTTAAGCAGTTTGATATCGAGCAGGACCAGTGTGGGATGAAGATTGGCACTGATGGTGTCTTATTGGGCGCCTGGGCCCCTATCACCGACCGTACGGCTCATGCATTAGATATTGGGACGGGTACTGGTGTAATCGCTATCATGCTTGCGCAACGAAACCAGCAAGTACAAGTAACAGGGGTAGAAATCGAAGAGAAATCCGCCAAGCAAGCCCAGGACAATATGGGCGCTTGTCCATTTAAGGATAGGCTAAGTTTGCATCAAGGATCTATACAGGATTTTGCTGCTTCTACAGATCAATGTTTTGACCTCATAGTCAGTAATCCTCCGTTCTTCTCTGGAGGCACCTTTAGCCAAAACCAAGAACGCAATGACGTGCGACATACGGTCAAGCTCCCAAATGGTGATTTGCTAAGAAGTGCGCATAAGCTTCTTTCAAAGGAGGGTACCTTTGCAGTTATCCTGCCTTTTATCGAGGGACTTCGTTTTAAGGAAATGGCTGGCCAATATGGTTTTTATGTGTCTCATATTACAGAGGTTAAGCCTAAGGTAGATAAGTCTGTGGAGCGTCTGCTCATGGCTTTCACGAAGTCAGAAAATGATTCTGTAGTAGAAGAAGAGCTTATCATCCAGCATGATGCTCGAAATGATTATACGGATGACTATATCGCCTTGACGAAGGATTTTTATTTGAAGATGTGATTTAATTTTGAGGCTATAGGTGTTGGGTATTAGGAATTAGAGATAGGCTAATCTCTTGTGTTCATTCTCCAGTTTAGAATCAGATTTACACCTTCCTCCTACCGTGTTTTTTTCTTCTCAGCAATTTTCTTTTTCGCATTACCTACCTCTTGCTTGCTTGAGCCATAATCAGTCCGTCTATCATTTAAATTTTGCTCAAGGATTCCGCGGACATAATTATTTAATGAAGTCCTATTCGCTTTGGCATCAAGAGCCAAGGCCATATGCACTTTACTTGGTACACGAACGTTAAAGCTCCCTTTAAATGCTACTTCTGGCTCCACTCCTCTTGATTCACAATCTTCAAGATAAAAATCAACAGCTTCTCTAAAGTCTTTCTCTAATTTATCACCAGTCTTTCCCTTGTACGAAATCAGACTTTTTATTCCAAGTACTTTCCCAAAGAGTAATTTGTCTTCTGAACTATACTCTATACTACCGTGATAATTCTTATATATTAAATAATTCATAATCCTAATTTCTCTCGTATTTGCTTTAACATATACACTTTCATTATACCACTGGGATGAGGCTTATGTAATATGATACTATCTTCTTTATCATGGTGCATAAATTTAACTCTCAAACCTGATGTCTTCCCTTTTTTCACCTCTTTGTAGTCAAAATACCTCAACAATCTTACCACCTCATCATAGTGAAAGTCTGTTGGCAGGCTCCTAAAACGTATAATTAATTTATCCTTTTTAGACATAACGCAAATGTAACTATATTTAGTTGCAAATAGTGCATATTTATTTCTTGCGCTATTGGTACCCTCAAGTCAATTCATGCTGACATGACCCCTATATGTTTACTGGAAAGAAAGGAAGATGAGAAATTGGTAAGTCTATTTTCAGATACAACCTGAAAGGCAGATTGCACTAATCTTAGTGAATGAATTAAACCTAATAGCTATTTGTTTGAGTCTCTTAAATGAAAAGAATGGATTACATTGTTCCAATTCTTAAGTACACTCTACATTTAGGATAATAGCTGAATTATTACCTAGCCCCTAGATCCCCCAAAACAAAAAAAGGAAAGTGTTTGCACACTTCCCTTTTTTGTTTTTTCTTAATTAGAGTTATTCATCTCAATAGTGTTGTACTTTTCTTGAATCATGCGATTCGCCACATCTAGAATAGTGGTGTCGTTGATGGTCATGATGCCTCCATCTGGGCCAGGCTGTAAATGCCATTGAGCAACTTTTCCTTCTTCAAATTTCTTTGCCCCAAAAAAATTGCGAACTGTTTGTTCTTTCAAATTCAGTTCGCTTGCAATTTTGGAAACACTACCGGTAGGTAACTTGTGCTTGATGTCTCTTAAGTCTTTAAAACTAATATTCATACGCTTAATTTTAAAAGGTGAGTAAATGGTTTCGTTCGATAGCCATATAACATATGGTTATATTGCAAGATATAAATAATAATACCTCAAAACCAAGCTTTAATAAAATTAAAATAGCAATTTTAACTATTTCGCGCAATTATAACTTACAGAATGCGTGTTTTGCAAGTTTTACATGAACACTTTAGTTGCGTTCAGTACCCTCTATGTTGCTGGGTGCCCCGGCGAGTGGCATGTTTTGTTTTTCTAAAAATTCTTTCGCAAGCGCGAAGAAGTTGCGTGTTCCTTTACTATTCACATCATATAGTGCTACCGGCACATGCATACTAGGCGCTTCCCCCAATTTAGAGTTTCGACTAATAATCGTCTTGAATACATAATCTGTCGCATGCGCATTGATCTCATCAACCACCACATTGGCCAACCTCAAGCGCTTGTCATACATCGATAAGAGTATTCCTTCTATTTCTAACTTTTCATTGAGCTGCTTCTTTACCAAGTCAACCGTATTCTGCAATTTAGCGAGTCCTTCCAAGGCAAAAATTTCGCACTGGACAGGAATCAGCACACTATCCGCAGCCGTCAAAGCATTGATGGTAATCAAGCCCAAGGATGGTAAGCAGTCAATAATGATAAAATCATACTCCTCCTTAACTTCCTCTAGTGCTTCTCTTAATATATACTCTCTCCTGAACTTACTCACGAGCTCTAGCTCAGCCCCTACCAAATCTATATGAGATGGTATAACGTCTACATTAGGCGATTCAGATTTTACGATCACTTTCTTTACCGAGACCTCATTGACAAAACAGTCATAGATACTTCTTTCGTAGGAGCCATCTACAATACCGATACCAGACGAAGCATTGGCCTGTGGATCAGAATCCACTAGCAAAACCGACTTTTCCAGTATGCCCAGACAAGCTGCTAGATTGATAGCAGTAGTTGTCTTCCCTACTCCACCTTTTTGATTGGCAATGGCAATAATCTTACCCATGAATTATATTTCGATTTCTTGACCTAAATTTAATAAGATCAATTCTTTTTGTCTTTTACTGAATGTCTCCACTGCTACGCCGTGATTAATTGTGATGGCGTCGAAAGTATCATAGTGGCAGCCGATAATCTTATCGCACTCTATGAACTCCGCCGCGATGACCGCGTCCTTAAAACCCATTGTAAAGTTGTTTCCGATAGGCAAGATAGCAAAATCTAGCTTTGGACATGTCATTGGTATGAGCTTCATATCCATCGTCAAGGCCGTATCGCCCGCATGATAAAAACAAGCTTCGTCATTAAAAATCACAAAACCTCCCGGGTTACCCGCGTAGGTTCCATCAGGCAAGACTGATGAGTGTATCGCATTCACAAACTTTACCGTCCCAAAGTCAAACTTCCACTCGCCTCCATGGTTCATCGGATGGCCCTCTACTCCTCTCTGACCGTAATAAGAGACAATCTCATAGTTCGATATGATCCGAGCATTATTTTGCTTAGCGATTTGCTCAGCATCTAGGACATGATCCTGATGACCATGCGTAAGTAAAACGTAATCACATTTTATGTCCGCTACTCTCAGCTTATCAGCGATATTCGGATTAGCAGAGATAAATGGATCTATAACCAGCGTCTTTCCACCCATTTCCACTATAAATCCTGCTTGCCCAGTATATTTGACTTTCATAATCGAAATTTATTTAGCGTTGCGAAAATACAAAAGCCCAACCAATTATAAGCATGGATTTCAAAAACCTCTTTCTTATTATGAGGTTAGTATGATGTAGAATCTTATTTTCGCCTATAATTAAAATACAACTATGCTCACTATCATCAGCGGTACCAATAGAACAGGAAGCAATACCCGAAAAGTTACCCAAAACGCCTTAGATATAGCCAAAGCGCTAGGTGTAGAAACGGACCTCATCGACCTTGCAGATTTATCAAGTGATTTCATTCATAATCAGCAGTATAATGGTGATAACTTGCCAGATTGGCTCAAGGCACTACAAGAAAAGTCCCTCATCCCTGCGCACCATTTTCTTATTGTATCCCCAGAGTATAATGGGAGCATTCCTGGCTATCTGAAGCTTTTCATAGATGCTATTTCTGTATATCGCCTCAAAGAGTGTTTTGCTGGTAAGCGCGCGGCTTTGGTAGGTGTAGCGACTGGTAGAGCAGGTAATCTCCGTGGCCTAGATCACCTTTCGAGCATTATGCACCACATCGGATGCAATGTTATCCCAGGAAGTCTACCCATCTCCAAAGTCACCTCCCTGATAAACAAGGAAGGAAAATTGGATCAAGGTACTAGTGATGCTATAAAAGTGTTGATAGAAAAGTTGGTCAAAGCCTAGTAACCGCATTATATTGTATAGAAATTTCTTTTTTATATCTGAATGATTTGGGAGTGCCCCATGCTGCCCAATACATACGCACAAGCTTTACTGCAGCCAACCCGCGGGTCAGGCTCTTGCGGGGTGCCCGTCCCGACTCCGTTGCACTCCATCGCGACCGCCTCCTATCGTCGTCGCCCTATCGATCCTTCACTCAAAAAAAGCTTGAACTCAATTTGTCATGATTTTTGAAAAAAAAATCTCGCCAAATTGGATCTATTATAAACTCGCTAAGCTGGGTTAACGCCCTGCCCTAAAACAATAACACTCCTCTGGAGTTCTTCAAACGAATAATTTATAGGGAGATGAAATTATTACAACATTACAACATAATTCAGGCTGTTCAGCAAGATTAATTATTACTTTCTTTTTCGATAAGCACCTTAGTTCAATTAAGTATATTCAAAAGTAAACAGAAAAGTTCCAGTGGAGCTTGTTCCGTTTTTTTTAGGGGTATTCAGTAATACCATAATTTGTTGGGATTTAATTTTCCAATCTTTAACATCTCTAAATGGCTCCACCATTTTTATTAATTTTGCTTTAAAAACAAGGTGATTCTAGTACTCAATTTGTCATGAATTTTAAAAGAAAATCATGACAAATTACATTCTACCAACCAACCTGATTTAAAAAACAAACCCAAAATCCAATGAATATTTTTGCGTGAAGGATCGACGCGATACGAGGTGTCATCGAATGCGAATAGGGTAAGGAGGGATGCAGGCTCCGAGAGGAACGAGCGGAGACAAAGCTCGACTATACCCTATCGTATGAGAGGATATCGAGTACAAGCAAAGAGCCAGACCCTGCAGCAGCGCTTGGCGCGAAGGGCAAGGGGCACGCCCATAGCAACAACCTATTATTTACTCGCCATCAAACCGAAAGCCTTGTCCACTTCGGTCACGGGTAATTTGCACACCCTGTTTTGACACACGTAGATCATGGTCTCCCCTTCTTGGAGTTTTCCTTTGAGTAGCTCAAGCGTTCCTTCATCCTTGCCGCCAAGGTAGAGCGCGTTCGGAATGTACTTCGCTTGCAGATCCTTTAACTTAGCAAGGTAGTCGTCGCCGACCACAGCCACCTCGTAAGGTCGCTGATGCAGCTCACTGTATAGCAAGCACCAATTGGAATAAAAATTAGGAAATTCAGTGGTCGTCACCTCTTCGACCATATTGCGCATCATCTGCTCCGCCGTGTCTACCCAATCTTTATTGTAAGTAAAGACACCTAGCTTGTAAATCGCTCTCGCAAAACTACTATTGGAACTCGGGATAACGTTGTCTTCCAACTCCATCTTTTTAGCGATCAAATCCGGATCCAGGTCAGAGGTATAGTTCATCATACCCGACTCCGCATCTTTGAAATGGGCGTTGGCATAGGTCGCCATACCATTGGCTTTGGTCAACCAAGCTTCATCAAAAGTAACTTGATACAAATTGACAAAGGCATCGATCAACAAGGCGTAATCATCTAAAAAAGCGTTGATCACAGAGTTGCCGCTCTTGTAGTTTCTATTGAGTCGATACTCCTCCTGAAGCATCTTCTCGCTTAGGAAATTAGCATTCTTTAGCGCTCGTGCTAAGTACTCTTCTTTTCCTAGTGCACGATAGGCATCTATGTAGCCATTGAGCATCAAGGCATTCCACGAGGTCAAAACTTTATCATCAAGACCCGGTCTCACACGCTTGTCTCTCTCCGCCATCAAAGCCTTTTCTGACTTGGCCAAGGAAGTAGTAATTTCTTCTTCGCTCAATTTTAATTTTTTAGCCACCTCGGTCAACGACTTTTTTCTGATCAGGACATTTTTTTCGTGCTCCCAATTGCCACTCTTTTTGATTTCGTAGTAGGTATCAAAAATCTTTTGATCTTGCGCATCTTTGATGACTGCGTGCAGCTCTTCCTGTGTCCATACATAAAATTTTCCTTCTTCGCCTTCACTGTCGGCATCCAGCGAACTATAGAATCCTCCTTCTGGAGAACTCATCTCGCGCTCTATAAACTCAATCGTTTGCTCGACTACTTTCTTGTACAATGGTTTTTGGGTGGCCTGATAAGCCTTGCTATATAGGCTGACCAGCTGGCCATTGTCGTACAACATTTTTTCAAAGTGAGGCACCTTCCAAAGATTATCTACGGCGTACCTTGAAAAGCCACCACCGAGCTGATCGTAGATACCACCCATCGCAATTTTGTCAAGGGTAAGGGTTACGGCCTCCAGTGCTTTATCATTTTTAGCCAGCACCGCTTCGCGTAGGAGGAATTCATAATTATTAGGCATAGGAAATTTCTGTTCTCCTTTTCTCCCGCCTTCTTGATAGTCAATGTTATTCAAGAAGTTGTCGGTGATGGTATTTAAAGTAGATGTTTCGTAGGTATATTTGCCAGTATTGATCTCGATCTTTGCACGGGACTGGATGCCTTCGGTCAGCTGGCTCGCATATTCTTCTAGCTTTTCTCTATCCGTTTCTTTGAGGTCTATAAAATGTTCTAGCACTTTGGTCCATTCTTCTTTTGGAAAATAAGTGCCTGCCCACACGGGTCTACCATCAGGCATGGCAAAAGCATTGAGCGGCCATCCACAACCACGTCCTGTCGCTAATCGGCAGGCAGTCATATATACATCATCCACATCTGGGCGCTCCTCGCGATCAACTTTGATGCTCACAAAATGCTCGTTCATAATTCGCGCCACGGTTGTATCTTCGAATGACTCATGCTCCATAACGTGACACCAGTGACAGGAAGAGTATCCAATACTCACTACAATAAGTTTATTTTCTTCTTTTGCCTTGGCCAAGGCTTCGTCAGACCAGGGATACCAGTCTACGGGATTTCTAGCGTGTTGCAAAAGGTATGGGCTGCTCTCGTTAGCTAGGTGATTGGTGCCCTCTCCATGAGAGGCTGAATTGGTAGTGCCTGTATTGCATCCAGCAAGGGTAAGTACGGCAAACCCGAGTAATGCGATTCTCTGTAGTAAGTTCATCTGTATTTTCTAAAAGGGATCAAGCCAAGTCCTCAAAATGGTTGATGGTGTCGCCCGTTTGTAATCTATGTTCCCAAAAATACTACTAACTAGCTTCTAATTCAACTATAATACTGAATTGGTCATTTTAGTGTTTAATTCGGCGTTTTGTCGGCGTGTCACATATAAATATTTTTTTAATCGAAGGAACGATTGCAAATCGTCAACCGTTTAGTATATTGCAAGGCGCCCTAACTAAGCAATAATATTACGCACTAGAACAAATTAGAAACATAAATTATGGCAGAATTGAATTGGCGCAGACTAAATGGGCAAAAAATAGAGCTCCCTATCAAAGAAGCAGTTGAAAAAACCATCAAAGAGCAGCATGAGCAAGGACATAAGCTCAAAGTATGTATTGGAACAGACTCCCAAGTACGTAACGAGACCATAGAATATGCGACTGTCATCGTGTTTTTGCGAGAGAAAAAGGGTGGTTTTATGTTTATCCATAACTTTTCTACCAAGCGAAAAATGAGCCTTCGCGAGCGAATGATCTCAGAAGTAGCAAAGTCTGTGGAAGTAGCTTATGCTCTATGCGATTTATTTGACTTGTATGATGTGGCTCTCGAGGTACATGCAGATATCAACACTGATCCTCACTTTAAATCTAACACCGCGCTGAAAGAAGCCATGGGATATATCCTAGGTATGGGCTTTGAATTCAAGGCCAAACCGGATGCCTTTGCTTCTTCTTCTTGTGCAGATAAGGTCGTCTAAAGCGAAGCACACAAGCTTAAAGTGTAAGATAAATTACATTAGCATCTTTAGCTTTAGTTAGGCGAACTATTATTGCCGTTTCATTGTAAATAGAAGTACCCACCCATCTTATGTACACCCTTAAAAACAATAGGTAAAACCAATGTCCTGTCGCTCTGCTGCAAGGTAAGGCGCATTCATAAAACGGTTTGCCTATGAACTATTCATTCAATCAAATAATAGATGCTGAATTAGCCATCGACCACAGAAAGGAATTTATCGCTCCCTTATACCTGCGAGCAGCCAACTTCCTAATTGATTACTTGAGCATTTATTGCTTGTCTACCTGTGTGGGTATAGGAGTCGGGTACCTTACCTCCGTCCAATATTTATTTTTCAATGCCAATCAATTTAATCCATTCTGGGATTTTATCATATTCACAATGACCTTGTTTATTTATTTCTCTACTGAATATTTATTCAATGGTAAATCTTTGGGCAAATTTTTAACCCAAACCACTGTCAAACATAGAACGGAAATGGAACTGAGTTTTAAGACCTATCTACTCAGGACTTTGTGGAGACTTGTCCCTTTAGAACTGCTTTCTTTTTTTCCAGGTGTACAAGAACACTGGCACGATCAGTTTTCTGACACCTATGTGGTTTTTGATTAGCAAGGTCTATTTTTTTGTATTGTCAATGCATTGCTGTAATATTGGAGCTGAATTAAATACGCATAAGCTCTATGAAAATAGCACTCATTGGATATGGCAAAATGGGCAAAGAGATTGAGAAAATTGCTCTCCGTCAAAATGATGAAATAGTCCTTAGGATAAGCTCTAAGAACATCAACGAAATTAAGGATCTGTCCATTATTGCACCAGATGTATGTATTGAATTCTCTCGTCCCGAGAGTGCTTTTGAAAATATCAAATGCTGCCTAGAAAATAGCATCCCCGTTGTCTCAGGTACAACAGCATGGCTTGACAAATTGGATGAAGCGAAAGCCCTGGCCAAAAAGCATAATACAGCTTTATTCTATGCACCCAACTATAGTCTGGGTGTGAATCTGTTTTTTGAGTTGAATAGATATGCTGCTAAACTACTTAGCAATTATCCTAATTATGAAACTAGTGTGGAAGAGATACACCACAAACAAAAGTTGGATGCGCCCAGCGGTACCGCTATACGATTGGCAGAACACTTGATGTCAGAGCTGCCTGAAAAAGAAAGCTGGGCATTAGATAATATAAGCAATAACAAGGAGTTGCTCATCACAGCCAAAAGAGAGGATGGTGTTCCAGGGACCCACACAACTTTCTTTCAATCAGCAGAGGATGAGATTGGCCTTACCCATATCGCACATAGCAGAGAAGGATTTGCTAAAGGTGCTTATCAAGCAGCGCATTGGATAGTCGGAAAAACGGGATACTACGAAATGAAGGATATGCTTGGAATCACATAGTAGATCTCCCACAAAAAAAAGGACTAACTCATAGCGAGCTAGCCCTTAGGTATGTAAGCTTTATATTATTGTATTATTGCGCAGACCGAGTTTTAAATCTAGTCATACAAGCATTGATTTTTTCCATCAATTCTTCCGGACTGAATGGTTTTCCAACGTGTTCGTTCATACCAAACAGCTTGGCTTTTTCTAACTCTGAAAGGAAAGCGGATGCCGTCAGTGCAATAATAGGCACATCGCTCTTTGCGCTATCTTCCATAGATCTGATTTCCGAAGTTGCTTTGTATCCATCCATAATAGGCATCTGAATATCCATAAGGATTAGGTCAAAATTATGCATCTTAACTTCCTGTAATGCCTCCGCACCGTTATCTGCAGTAACCGTTTGGATGCCTTTGTCATTTAACATCTTAGCTACTACTAATTGGTTAATCTTATTATCCTCTACAATCAGAATAGTTGTTCCTTCTAATGAAGTCTCTTCCTCAACTCCAGCAATTGTGGTTTCTTCAATCCTATTATTAATCTTGAATGGCAGTATCACACTATATAGTGTCCCTTCTCCTGGAATACTCTTGATGTCTATTTTACCATTTTGAAGTTCTACCAATCGCTTGGCCATGTTTAGACCAATACTATTGCGCTGGTAGCCCTCAAAGATGTCTTCCTCAGGATTAGCCTCCTGAAACATCTTTTCTAAAAGCTCTTTCTCCAAACCGTGCCCCGTATCTCTCACCTTCACTCTCAACTTCACTGACTTAGTATTGTAATCCTCTAGGACCACCTGCATATCAATCATGCCTCGCTCAGTATTTTCCATAGCTTGGCTCAAAATATTATTGAATATTTGATTGATTCTAGCGGAATCTCCATCTAATACTGTAGGAATTCTTTCATCGTAGCTGAAAGAAAACTTCAAGCCTTTATCCTTAATAGGGTTCTCAAACTGCTTGTTTAAATTTTCGAATAATGGCATTGGAGTAAACTCTCTATTATCTAAGGTTAACTTACCTGCTTCTATTTTTGAGAAGTCCAAAACATCATTCACAAACACAGTCATGCTGTTTGCTGAAAACTGAAGATTTCTAATTTGCTCTTTCTGTTCTTCTCTCGGATCATTTTCCATCAGCAAGTGAGAGATGCCTACAATAGTGTTTAGCGGCGTTCTCATCTCATGACTCATCGTCGCTAAAAATCGGTCTCTCGCAAAGGAAGAGGCTTCGATTGACTCCCTTTCTGCCATCTCTCCTACTAGCTTAGAATTTAAGGTATTCAATGAATCATTCTTGAGCTCTAACAAATCATTTTGCTTATTAATTTTTGTCTGCTGCGATTCAATCTCCTTATTCTTAGCCAAAAGTGTTTCATTATCTTTCTTCTTACGCTTATTACTAGAGAATAAGTTGAATAACAACATCATACCTAAGCCTATCAATAGCAGTAAGAACTTCTTTACCTTGCTAGACGCTAGGTTTGAAATTTCTAGTCTTTCGATCTGCTGCTCTTTTTCTGCGGCTGCGAATTGAGAGTTATATCTCGTGCTCAACTCATACATCGCTTCAGTCTTGTCTTTATTAAAGGCAACATCCTTACTCTTATCAAAATATACATGATGCTGATAAGCAGCCTGATAATTCCCCATCTTCTCATAAGCTATGGCTAGCCCCTTAAAGATCTGGTATGACCCGTAGGTATTCACCTCGGTTTTTATGACTTCACTAGATTTAGATAAGTATTCTTGAGCAGACTTTTTATTGTTTCTATCAATGTAGTTGTTGGCTATTCTCAACTGAGAATCAGCCACACCTAACTTAGAACCTATTTGCTCCCAAATTCCCAAAGCTTCTTTATTGGTTTGCGTAGCATATTTTAAGTTACCTTGTGCAGCGTGCACCTTTGCGATGTCCCATAGATTTCTCGCCAACTTCTCTTTATCATGTCCACGATTATAGATGTCTCTAGACGTATTATAATATACCAGTGCTCCTTCAAAGTCGTCTAGGATAAAATCAATATCTCCTAGATTAGTTGCCAAGTCTGCAGCACCGTTCAAGTCCTGCATCTTAACCATTAAATCAAAAGCTCTTTTGTAGTGTTGCTTTGACTTACCAAATAATTCTTTTTCATAGAAAAGCTCCCCTAATAAAATATGCGTTTCTGAAGAACCACGCATGTCTTCTTTTCCTTCTCTTATGGATAAGGCCTCATTAAGATTCGTCTCCGCTTCTTCGTAATCGTTTTGCAATAAAAAGACGTGACCGATTTCATTTTTACACGTTGAAATTTGATCTCTATCGTCCGCATTTACTGCCGCTTGTAGCGCATTATAAAAGTGACTCAATGCATTCTTATAATCAAAATTTGCTTTATAAAGCACCCCTTTATTGATATTCAGCGCAGCATGACCAATCTTATCGTCTGCATTGATTTCATTATTGATTTTTTCAACCAGGGCCTCAGCCTTAGGAAAATTGCTCTGTTTGATCAGAATGCTTACCATAGCATTCATTGCAGCTACTTTTTCATTGCCACTTTTGGTTTGGCTGATGATTTCATATTCCTCAAAGCTCATTGGCGACTCGCTGCCAGAAAGAGAAATGGTAAAGAAAACCATTAATAGTGCAATGATGACTTGGAAGTAATTATACTTTTTCATAGGTCTATTTTATGATACTACCGCTTTGGCAACTGAACATCTAATTCGAGTCAGTTCACTCAAAGGACTTTTTCAGATACATAATTTGCAAATATGATGCCGAGACACCATTCCATGAAAAATCAAATCAAGCAAAAAAATGACGGAAAATTAGACGCAAAATGAAGGGACATTTTGGGAAGCTTTTTGAAATAGCAAGGAAAAGTAGATACCACGGATATAAAATGTTAGACCATATTAATCCAAGATTCTTGAGCTACGTACTGCGAAGAGGAGAAATGAATACATGGATAAAATGTAAAGATGACTAAAAAGAAGTGTCAAAATTTTAGTCATAAAAAAAGCAGCAAGATTAATTAATAATCTCGCTGCATTCAAACCACACACTATTATATGAGAACACCCATTATAATATTTTTTATTTCTTCGACTCTTTTTGCTTTAGTTGTTACTAGAATAACGCTTTAAAGTAAAAAATAGTTGAACGGTTAAATGTTAATATGAATTCATTTTCATAATCCATTGTCTCTCAACTTTTTAAGCATGTATTGTTGCGCTGTTAAAAATTTTAACAGTCGCATATTTATACCTATTTTAGGTCAATAATCTTATTTTTGCACTATGATCACAGAACGCTCCGTACAAAACATCATAGATAATGCTCGCATAGAGGACGTTGTCAATGATTATGTCAACCTCAAAAGAAGGGGCTCCAATATGATTGGTCTATGTCCTTTTCATAATGAAAAGACACCTTCCTTTTCTGTCTCTCCGACTAAAGGAATCTATAAGTGTTTTGGATGTGGTAAAGGCGGAAACTCTGTACAATTTGTTATGGAGCATGAGGGCTTCAACTTCCCAGAAGCGCTTCGTCATCTAGCCGCCAAGTTCAATATAGAAATTGAAGAAACCGAAACATCGGAGGAGCACCAAAAGCTAAAGCAACATCAAGATAGTTTATATCTAGTCAATCAATTCGCTGAAGACTACTTTCTAAAACAACTATTGGAGACAGACGAAGGTAAGTCTGTTGGATTGAGCTACTTTAAGTCTCGTAGTTATCTTGAAGACACCATTAAAAAGTTTGGTCTGGGCTACGCCTCTTCTGCTCCTGATGGTCTCACGAAGAGCGCCAAGGAAGCTGGCTACAATATTGACCTACTCAAACAAGTAAGGCTTACCAATAACTACGATAAAGACTTTTTTAAGGAGCGAGTTATGTTTACCATACACAACCTCTCCGGTAAGCCCATCGCATTTGCGGGTCGTACCTTAAAGACCGATAAAAAAGTTCCTAAGTATGTTAACTCCCCGGAGACGGAGTTATATATCAAGAGTAAGATTCTATACGGGATCTATCACGCCAAAAAATCTATTCGCAGTCTTGACGAATGCATACTTGTTGAGGGCTACACAGATGTGATTTCATTATCTCAAGCGGGTGTTGAGAATGTGGTAGCCTCTTCTGGAACAGCTTTGACCGAAGATCAGATCAGATTAGTCAAACGCTTTACCAGCAATATTAAGCTTCTATACGATGGCGATGCTGCGGGTATCAAGGCAGCTAGTCGGGGACTAGATTTAGCGCTGAGTCAAGATTTGAATGTATCAGTCGTTCCTTTACCAGAGGGCGAAGATCCTGACTCACTCGTACAAAAACTGGGTAGTACGGACTTCATGGAATTTCTGTCAAACCACAGCGAAGACTTTATTCTTTTTAAGACCAAGCGTCTGATAGAGGAAAGTAAGAATGACCCCATCCAAAAAAGTAAAAGCATCAACGAGATTGTCAATAGCATCTCTAAGATTCCTGATCCAATCAAGCGCTCGGTATATATCAAAGAATGTGCTGGACTGTTGGAAATTGATGAGGCAGTCCTCATGGAGACTTCCAATAAAGCACTGAAAAATAATCTATCCCAGAAGTGGGCGGAACAAAGAAGAGAAGACGCCAGAAAAGAACGCGCTCAGCAACAAGATCAAGACGAACCACCACCAGAAGCATTTGACCCCAGTTATCAAGGGACCGAAGAGGCTGTATCGCAAAATAAACCCAAGCCTTCTACAGATTATTATAAGGAAAGAGACATCTTAAAACTCCTATTGAATTATGGAGATAAGCAAATACCAGAGACAGAAGGTGAAAATCTATCCTTCGCTCAAGTACTCGTAGCCAATCTTGAAGACGTCATCGACCACTTCAAAAATCCAACCTATCGTAGCATGATAGAATTGGCTAGAGAAAAAGTAAATGCTGGTGAAACCATCAATGCCAAACTTTTCATCAATCACGCTGAAAAGGAGATTCGAACCATGGCCGTGACTTTATGCTCTGAAGAATTTACCTATTCGCACAACTGGGAGGACATGCACGACATGACGCTGCGTACCCAGCCGCTTCCCGAAGAGAACTTTTTCAATGAAGGTATGCAAGCCTTAAAATACTTCAAACTCACTAAGATCAAGGCCATGATGGCGGAGAACAAAGCAAAAATGAAGGAAAAAGATGCCAATATTATCTTACTTGTCAAAACTCATCAAAAGCTATTGGAGATTCGGAATAGCTTAGCGAAGGAGCTGAGGATAGTTTTGATGCATTAGGGGAGCCGTTAGCTGTTAGCTGTTTGAGTTAGCTGTTAGCTGAAAAAAATAAAACTATGCATTCTTACCAATTCAATTCTCCAAAAGCAAGTTTAAATCTTTCTACCTACGATTGCTCCGCTTTTCTATGCCGCTTTACTGTTTCACAAACCGAATGGCTCGATAAATATTATTTTCATCTTTTAGTTGTAAGAAATATACCCCTTGTGGCAATGATGAAACGTTTATAGATTCGCGATAAGAACCAGCTCCAACTTGTTGATTGTGTAAATTCATTATTTGATAACTCCAACTTTGTAAACTAGTCTCCACAAATAGCCTCCCAGTAGTAGGGTTGGGATATACATTTATCTCAATGTCATTTAACAAATCAATGGTCGATACAGATTCAATAAGTGTATCACAGGGCATACCTGAAAAATTTACACTACACTCTGATGACTCAAAACATCGTAGAGGTCCTTTGCCCACATCAGCATAATTAAATGGAATTCTGGGTCCAATCATATTTAGACCAACCCCCTTGATCACCTCTAAACTTCCAAGACGATCACCAGAAATGAATTGAACGTCAACACTTTGACTATCAAATTCGATTGTCTTTACAGAATCGACAGAAACAGCAATAGAATCCGCTCCATTCAAAGGAGAACTGAAAAATCTAACATGATATGAACTGTCATTATTAAAATCATAATTGAGCTGATATTCTCCTAACCTTTTCTCCCAAAAATAAACACGTCCATCTTCTTGGTACATATAATCTAGATTATCGATTACGCCTGGTTGTACTACCAATGCTTGCTTTCCTTCCCACTCTATTTCATCTATTATCTCAAAGGTAAAAGGGCCTCCAGATCCGCCAAAAACACCAATGTCGGTAAAAGTCCACCTATCCCCTATACTAAAGGCGTTTGGTGAACAGGCGCTTACAGCTTCTGTACAATCCTCTCCACTTAGGCTGTAGATGGTGCCTCCAACTTTATCTTGAACACACTGCAACTGTGTTTTAATCCCTTCAAAATCACAACCAATACTATTGTCCAACTCCCCTATTCCCTCAATCCATATTACTGTATCATTAGACATTTGCTCAGATAAACACTGCAATAGGATTCGTTTTCTCGGTATCCCATCTAAAAGAGTAATCGTATCCGTTGCTATGGCTTGCAATTCCACTGCATTTTCTTCTTCTCTGTAGATTTCTCTAATTTCACCAACCTGAAGGTGTATGTCGAATACAAGTTTTTCATTAAAAACGCCAGGGAATTTTTGAAATATTCTTCCTTTCCGTTCTCTAAAATCACCGTTCACAATGGGCTCTAGTAAGGCCTCTCCAGTATTTTCTAGTCTTTGAAAATAATAATTTGAAAGATGGTTAAGACTATCTTCAGAATAAGTATGAATTACACTTTCTATCTCTCCATTCGCAGATCTTCGCTCAGAAAACCAGCTATAATTGGAATTAATAACCCGCAGGTAATCGTCTTGGGGTCTATACTCACCATCTAAAATAATAATTTCATCACACTCTTCTCCATCAATGCAACCCGTTTCACCATCTACAACTAGAACAAAAAATTTATTCAAAGCTTCATCTGTTTGCCCCAATCCATATACTTGCGTATTTGTAAAACCAGTACCTCCACACGCTACAATACGACCATCTTCCATCTCTGATATTCTTGCAACCCCAGATTCTTGATAAAACCCAAATTCTTCGTAAGGTAATAAATCATGTGTATTTGGCACCTTGTATAAATGATACCATTTTATTTCTCCATTTTTTGTAATTCTAACGATAAATGCGTTAGTGTTAAAATTTTGTTGTGGTTGTATGGGTGCTTCTTTACCATCATCGTAAACAGCACCAGATACAAGAATATCACCATTTTTTGCTTGTTCTATATTCATTACAATATATGCTCTAGAGTCATTATAATTATCAAATGGTAGCTTTAATGACCATATTAAGGAATCTAAATCTGCAGAATATTTATTTATTCTACCTACCGATTGTTCAAATATTGAATCATCAAAAGGATGGCTTCTGGTAGAAGTATAAATCATATTTTCATTACTATTCAACAAGGTTAAAATATCTTGATTTGTCCAAGCTTTATCCATCTGCAATGAATCTAGCTTCTCGCCATCCCTATTCAATTTTACAATTTGAATACCAGAATTACTGTCACTAGAAGCAATGATTTCATTATCGTAATTATGTATAAAAAATAAATCACCATCTTCATTTTCTTGTAGTTTTTCACAGCTACTTCTATTTTCTTCATGAGTATATTGTTTATCCCAAATTAAATTTAAATCCGTATCTAATTTTTGGATATACCCAATTGTTTTATCATCAGGAGTAATAATGTCACCAAACACATAAAAACTGTCTCCCAAAAACTCTAATCCTAAAATATTTGGAGTATGATTAGGACGAGTCGGCACCTTTACTTCTCTAACAAACTCAAGATTCATATTGTACTCTTGTATATAGAGTTCTCTTCCAATAGTTGGAACTCCATGTTTATAGGAGGCAAAAAAAATGCGATTATCCTTTAAAAGTAAACCATCTAAATTGGTGCTAAATATGGAATCAATAAGAATTGCTTTTACATCTCCGCTTTCGAGATCAAACTTAGAAAGTGAAGGGCATCCTCGAAGCGTATTAGGATTTGACCTACAAAGATGCTGTCCAATAATAATTAAATTATTTTCATCATATGCCATATCGATAAAGTTATTAGCATGCAAAATGCCTTCATCTCCTTCGACTGGGTCATCGATAATACTAAAGGTTTGACCAACCAGTACATTGATATTCATAAAAAACGAACAAAATAAAACTTTAACCCATATATTCATTCTTCAAATATTTTTAATAAAAGGGAGGCACTATACCTCCCTTTAGATAATAAATTATAGATAAAAGAATAATTATCTTAACAAGACTAGCTTCTCACTATGAATAAGTTCTCCTTCATCATAAATAGAAATAATGTACATTCCTTGACTCCAAGTATCTGTAGAAATATTAAGAAAATGTTCACTGGATTCTAACACTAGAATATTCTTTCCTTGGATGTCATCAATAATTATTTTTGATTTTTTCTCAAGTTCACCACCGAAATCAATTATCAGTTGGTTAGAGAATGGATTTGGATAAACTTCCATATTTAGCTTTTCACTTTCATTTGCAATAGAAGTGCTTCTACCTTGTGTCTCTATTTCATCATTAATTTTTGGAAATTCTGAAGACAAAATTTCTCCAGTAATCCAATAATATAAAGACTTTCCATATGCTGCATAAGGATGATCTTTTAGAGCAATATGGTTAATTTCTGCAAGTTCACTTGAAGAAACTTGGTATGAAAAATTACTTAATAGTCTTTTTGTTTGAACCAACTGTATATATATAAAATCATCTAATTGTTCGCTATTGTTAGAAAGAGATTGCAAATATTGCTTACCCTGCTCAATTTGATTTTCTAATAAGTAACTTTTATATATAAGTAATTTTGCATCGTCTGTATTACTTTCATTCAAAAATGATCTAACTTCATCAAAATTATTTTGCTCTAACATTACCTCCACCCATAATGATCGTACATTTTCATAACATGATTGGATTACATCCCTAGTTGGGAAACTCGAAGCTGCCGCCTGATTTTCTAATTGAATTAAAGATTGATTAATTTCATTTAAATCTCGTCTGGGATTACAAGGGTCTTCAATTCCGCTCGGGGTCTCATTACTACATTCAGATTTCCTTGCTTTATTTAATTCCAAAATTGAAATATTCGAATGTGCTTGGACTGCATCTCGGCAATCATTAAAATCATCCTCTGGTTCAATATACAAGAAAGGACTTGGATTCCCCCACATATCTACAACTGGACTAGCTCCACTCCCCAAATGAGTAAAGCAATTATTAGCTGGATTTAAAGAAGCACCATTTGTAGATAAAGCCCCTTGTATATTCCCAATTTGACCAAAAATAAGATTATCAAACGAAAAAGTTTCAAAACAATTACTGTTAGAAACAAACCCTTTATTTTCCCCATTCATAACCAAACCAAAATCATTGAAGGAAATATTATTTGAAGTAACAGAATTATTGTGATTTCCATTATTAATAAATACGCCTCCTGCTGTAGTTCCTTTAAGGCTATTCTCATCTACTTTATAGTGATTATCTCCATCCATATACAGATTAAATTGATTAGAATTAAATCTATTTGAAGTTATTTCATGCTGCGCTATACTAGTGCCTAGCATTCTTATCCCAGTACCATTATCATCAAAATCATTGTTAACAATAAAAGAAGCTAAGGATGGGCTTATACTAGCAAAAAAAATATCATCGACTCCACTTTCAAATGTATTTTCTTCTCTAATAAAAAATTGCCCTTGATCAGTAACAATCCCAGCATCAGAAACCTCAAAGTGATTATTTTCAACTATTACATTGAGGCAATTCCAGTTTGTTATTCCATATTTTCCTCCAATTTGTATGTTCCCTCTTACAGTTGACAAATTAATATTATTCGCAACTGATCCCATTCCTAACATTCTATTGCAATCATTGAATGTACTTCCTTCAATTTTCACATGAGCGTTTCCATTTCCTAAAAGCCAGCCTCCATCATGAAACATTGAAACAGCACCCTGAGACGTATTATTGATTGTTGCCCCCCCTTTTATCTCTACAAAGCCATTGTCTCCCCCAACTACCTTTATCCCTCTCCATGGCTTTTCACAAATGCTTGAAATTGTTCCTCCATCGACAATTAATTTAGCTCCTTCTTCTACCAAAATTTCCTTATCATCCCCCATCAAAACTTCACAATTAATTGTTATAGTAGTTCCTGATTTTATTGTAACATGCTTCGTAAATATCTTTTTTGAATCCCATACAATTGAGCTATTATCATCATAGGTAATTCTATCATTATTATTAGGTGGCAAATCACAAGTTTCGAAATCTTGAAATGAGACATCATTGTTAATGATATAGTTCCACAGTTCACCAAATTCACATTCCGTTAAATTTGAGGGATTGCCACCAACTCCCATGACCAAGTTTTGGGGGGAACTACCTCCACATCCAGACCCTTGATTAAAAGGATTACTAACGCATACTCCGACCCCATTGCACTCAGCATTAACATCTAGATCGACATTATGACAAACGTTACCACAATAATAGGAGTGATTTAAATTTCTAGTGTGCCCAAACTCATGTAACATAGTATTTGCAACAACCCAGAATCGTTTTAGCTTTTGACCATACACCCAGTCATTAATTATATTGTCCATTATCATCCAATCTGCACCAAAATTTGTTCTACCCCCAATAGTGGTAGAATTTACATCATTTGTTCTAAAATTGACATTCAAAGCGCCTGGCACATATGTTGGCTGTCCACCTTGAGAATAAGTAAACAAGGCACTTCCGCAATCTCCGTTACCATAAAGTTTAAAGTTTATTCTTGAATCTAACTCCTGTCCATTATAAAGAAGCGCATTAGACATTTGAGAATTCATGTGATTGATTATTAAGTCAACTAAGTTCGGGGCATACTGAGATGTCCATGGCTGATTGTAAATTAATGGGTGCATAGGATCGCAAATAAAATTGTTTCCATTCTGATCTTCTTGAAAGTGAAATGCCAGACTAAAGGTAACTTCGGGCAGACACAATATTTCGTCGGTGGTTAAATCAAATTGACTACAGTCTACAATACGTGGACTTGTAGCTCCACCCAACACGGCGCATTCAAACTGTGCTGAAGTAATTTTAACGAATGATAATGAAATAATTAAAAAAAGATAAGTTTTTAATTTGACGGTTTGACGGTTTGACGGTTTGACGGTTTGACGGTTTGACGGTTTGACGGTTTGACGGTTTGACGGTTTGACGGTTTGACGGTTTGACATTTTGTATAATTTAAGTGGTTTGAAATCTAATTTTAGCAAAACATGTTCCCATATTTACATCTAATGTAATAATTCGGATTCAATAAATCTAATATGTTTAAAACATTTAACAATTATAAATCATTACCCTGATGATAAATTAGCAATTTATACATTTCTCACTGAAAATAACAGAACGTTTTACCTACTCAACAAAAAAAGGGGCTGCGAATACGCAGCCCCTTTTTTTATAGGTCTTTAGAAAAGATTATGCATTCTTCCCAATACAGTTCAAATCTTCAAAAGCAAGTTTCAATCTATCTACGAACGATTGCTCTGCCACTCTTAACCACTTACGTGGATCGTAGTATTTCTTGTTCGGCTTATCGTCTCCATCAGGATTTCCAATTTGAGCCTGCAAGTAATCTTTGTTAGAGGACTCATAGCCTCTAACACCGTCCCAAAAAGCCCATTGCATATCCGTATCGATGTTCATCTTGATAGCTCCGTACTCAATAGCTTCTCTGATCTCTTCTCTAGAAGATCCAGATCCACCGTGGAATACAAAGTTGATAGGATGATCAGACTCCAAATTAAATTTCTCTTTTACAAACTCTTGAGAATTCTTTAAGATGATAGGCTTCAAACTGACGTTACCCGGCTTGTATACACCGTGTACATTACCGAATGCCGCCGCAAT
>CAKZVJ010000055.1 GCA_937923345.1 uncultured Saprospiraceae bacterium | reverse complement strand
GATATGTAAAGGCCTCGTCGAATAGGCCTCCTCCTTCACTAAGCGTCCATGGATATCGTACACCTCTATCTTGTCTCCTATTGAGACGCCCGCTATCAAAAAATCACCCGAACTAGGATTTGGGTAAACGATTACCGCCTCATTCAAAATGTTTTGTGCGCTCACAGGTTCAACCAATGGATTATTCCTAATTTGCATATAGTACACAGATACCAGGCTTGTATCTAGTCTTTCCATAGTATGGAAATTTGGCTGCGTTAGTGTGACCGAAGAAGAGTCGACTAGGCGAACTAAAGGATGATTGACCCTTTCTGGGCACCATCCAAATTCATTACTTGTTCCTAAATCATCTACAAATCTTACTGGCATAATTTCAGTTATAAAAGATAAGCGATGACATTCATCTTGTATCAAATTACTATCCCAAGTCACTGTCACGGGAAAAGCTGCATCCTTAGGTATAAAAAATTTTTCTGCTACACCTATATTTGTCGGAGTACACTCAAATTTACCTTGAATAATGTTTTTGGTTTCGTAGATGTATTCTTTTATCCCAATATTATTAGCGGCACTCACATCCCCATCCTCATGATCACAAAACCATCCCAGATGGAAAGTATTATTAGTATTCCAAGATTCGAATCTGAAAAAACGAACATCAAAACCGTTTAGAGGCATCTCTTTTAAATTCACCTCTCCCAGATCTTCATCAATATCGAAAGTCCCTGCTCCTTCTAATCTATCAATTCGTAAGGTATCTTTGTTGCCATCCGCGTCTTCAAAGTAAAGAGAAAATGTATCAAAGGTTTGCGCCTCGAGACATATACTAGCTAATAGAAAAAATAAAGAAATGAAGGTAGTCCGTTTCATTGTTTTATGATTTTGGTAGAACTGTAAATTTGATTTTTATCAAGGATATGCAGAAAATAAATCCCCTTGCTCATATCAGCAATATTCAAGGTTTTACTCGCTTGACCACTTTGCAATAATATACCATGCAAATTGTAGATTCTATACTCCGCCTTAGGAGGAAGGTCTGAATCTATGTAGATATGATCATATACTGGATTCGGTCTTAATTTTAGCGAAGATAAATCCACAGACCTTGCGGAGGTGATTCCATCAGAAAATGCAAAACTCTCCATATCATTCAATACATAAATATCTTTCTCACAATCAAATCCTACAATACATCCATTCTCATCCATGATCAATAGCCAAAGATCTGCTACAAGGTTCTCACCAACGGGTTGAAGTACCTGCCCCACACCAGCGATAAACCCATCTGGCAATTCTTTTACTTGATGTAAAATAGACCTTCTAAAATTTGCGTTGAAAATATTTTCTTCATTATTAGAATTTGTCAAAATTTTGTGCCACAAGATTTCACCTTCTTTGCTTATTCGGATTACATACGAACTAAGTACAGGATCTTCATTAAGATGCAAATAATCAATCGTGCCACAAACTAACACATCTCCATTACTGGTATTTATTATTTCATCAACCTGAAACAACTGACCATAATCTGCATAAGGATTCTGCGGTATATTCACAGTCCACAAAATACTATCCAAATCACTATTTATTTTAGCTATTTGACGATCAAAACTAGGCCTGAAATCTGTGTAAAAATTCCCCTCTTTATCCATGCTCAAATTGTAGTCTTCATTAAGGCTAACATCAATCCTAAAATCATTTAAAACATTGCCTAAAGTATCAATTTTCACAATATGCATCCTATCCTCAGGTAGTTCTGAACCTGTTGGTGGACTAGCAAAAGCAACAAAAACTAAATTGCTATCCAAAGTAGGAATCACATCTCCAATTCTAACTGACCCATCCACAAAAAATTCCCATTCTTGTTCTTGGATACTCAAGTCCGAATTCCATTTATTAATAAACGCTACCCCTTTATTAATATTGGTATCAACGAACACTCCAGATATATAAACATTCTTATTAAATTTAAGAACGTTTGTTGCTATATACCTTCTGCTAGGATCTTCTGCTAATTTTCGAATGGTATGTTCATTTGTCGCTAAATTAAAACGTAAGACTGGTATACCTTCTCGTTCATTAGCAGAATCTAAGCCTAAAATGTATAATACACTATCCTTAACAAAGGTTAGATTTCCATTTATTCCACTATTATAATTCTCTATTAACGTTGCTTCTAATTGTTCGCCTTGAAAATCAAACCTTGATATGCCAGAACAATTATCTACACCTACAGGAGTATTGCAAAAATGTATTGAGTTTATCGTCAGTTTATCATCAATCACTTCAAACTGCAATCCCACATCTTGAACACCCTCAAATAAATCAATTATTTTGGAAAAAGTCGCCTGTCCATTAGCAGTTGACAGTGGGATTAGAGACAAAAAGAAAAATGCAGATAGATATTTCATAATCTATAATTTTAAGAAGTAGAACCAGAAGTGATTTTATCAAAACTGATTGCTAAAATGAAGTCTTTGGCCATACAATTCTCTGAAGCTACGAATTATTCACAACATGCCATTTCTTTATTTTGACTTTGTCATTTCTTTTCCAAAAGCATATCACAGTCCAAATAATTACAAAAGACAAATTTCCAAAAACGCGATAAGGATAGAAAGGAGATGACCGAAGGGAGTCGTCCCGATTTTTTTCATCGGGACCGCAGCGAACGCGGAGTCCTGCATAGCCTGGGCCGTAGGCATCGCCCAAATGGATATATTAATATCAGTCTAAATATAAAAAAGCCCATTGCTGTATTTAATCAACAATGGGCTTCCGCTTTTGAAAAATTCCGGCTACAACCTACTGCACTCGAGCAATTTGAAATCCTGCTTTTCTGACCGCTCCGACTACTCTAGCTGCTGAAACAGCTTCTCCTCTAACAGTAAGAATTTTTTCTGGATTGGCTGTCTCTACCTCCCAATTGAGGATGTTATTGATCCTATCAATCGTGTTGGATACGGCACTCACCGCAGAACTAGAAACGATGTTCGTCTTAAACTTTAAGATTTTCATGGTTAAAGATTATAGATTTAAATTATTATACGCTGGAATGTAAAACAAAATTTAATCCAAATCGAAGCATGTAGAAACTTTGTTATGTTAATGGTAAGTTGACACTATCTGGATATTTGACCTCCGTCAAGAATAGGCCCTGAGCAGGAGCGCTGTACGCATAAGCAATTCTTGTTTGTTGATCCAGTGCCTCTTGAATTTTTTCCAACTCCAATCTGCCTGTAGCTACGCGTACGCTGCAGCCCACAATGAGGCGAACCATGCCGCGCAAAAATCTATTGGCCGCGATATGATATACCAAGCCTCTCTCTCCTACCCGTTCCCAACGAGATTCGTAGATCGTGCAGTCAAGGGTGTGTGCATCATGATTAGATTTGCAGAAGGGAAAAAATGTGCCGTACTGCTTGATCAATTCCGCACATGCATCTAGCTTCTCCACATCTATATCATGCCCCCTCATAGGCACCTGCCAAGAGGTGTCTACCGCAAAAGGATTCTTGACGAAATTGATATGGTATTCGTAGGCACGATGGTGGGCATCAAAACGGGCATGTGCTTCCTCCGGCACCGGTATGATTTCTTCGATGACGATGTCTCTGGGTAAAAATCCATTCAGTCGAGCACGGTGCCCATCTGGATCTGAAAAGCTAGTCTCAAAATGGAAGTAAAATTTCTTGGCGTGTACTCCTGCGTCCGTCCGTCCACAACCCATGATCGCTATCTCTTCTCGAAATATAGTAGACAGACACTTTTCGATTTCCTCCTGCACACTATTCGCATTCGGCTGTCGCTGCCACCCTGCGTAATTTTTTCCTAAGTATTGTATGCGCGCGAAAAATCTCATTTGAAAAAGGTGCAAGGCACTAGGTACTAGCAGCTAGGTATACTGAGTTGAGAGTTGAGAGTTGAGAGTTGTAAATTATTTTCAATTGCGCATTCATAATTCATAACTCATCATTCATAATTAAAAAACCTAACTCCTATCAAGCTACGCGTAGCTTACTCAACATAGAGCCGCCCAATTTTTCCTTCGCATAAGTCTTCGTCACTTCGAAAGAAGTTACGTCTTTTTTAGAGGGCAACTCATACATGGCATCCATCATGATCGCCTCGCAGATAGAACGCAATCCTCTGGCGCCTAATTTGTATTCTAGCGCTTGGGCAGCGATGAAAGAAATAGCATCCTCGGTGAAGGTCAATTCTATGTTTTCCAATTCAAACAACTTTTTATATTGCTTGATGATAGCATTCTTAGGTTCAGTGATGATTCTGCGCAATGCTTCTTCGTCTAGCGGCTCTAGGTATGTCAGTACTGGAAGACGACCGATTATCTCAGGAATCAATCCGTAAGACTTGAGGTCTTTGTGGGTGATGTACTGCAATAAATTTTCTTTGTCTACTTTGTGCGCATCCTTGTTACCAAATCCTATGACTTGAGTATTCATTCGATTGGCGATGATCTTGTCGATACCATCAAAGGCACCTCCGCAGATGAAAAGAATATTTTCAGTATTTACTTTTACTAACTTTTGTTCTGGGTGCTTACGTCCACCTTGTGGTGGTACATTTACATCCGTTCCTTCTAACATTTTTAGCATGGCTTGTTGCACCCCTTCTCCAGATACATCGCGTGTGATAGAAGGATTATCTCCTTTACGAGCGATCTTGTCTATCTCATCAATATATATGATACCTCTCTCTGCTTGGTTCACTTTATAATCACAAACCTGTAGCAGACGACTCAAGATACTCTCCACATCTTCCCCTACATACCCTGCTTCTGTAAATACCGTCGCATCTACTATGGAGAAAGGTACATTCAAAAACTTGGCAATGGTCTTAGCCAGTAAGGTCTTACCCGTACCCGTATTCCCAACAAAAAGGATATTTGATTTTTCGATTTCTATGTCATCCGTTTTTACTTGACGGAGACGCTTATAATGGTTGTATACCGCAACGGATAAGAATTTTTTGGCTTCATTCTGCCCGATCACATATTCGTCTAAATGCTTTTTGATATCCATAGGCAGGACTAAGTCCATCCCTACGCCATCCTCTTGGTCTACATGTTGCTGAGAGCTATATAGTTCGTCAGAAATGATTTCTTGCGCTTGCTCGACACAAGTCTCACAGATATGACCGTCTACGCCAGCTATTAGTATGAGTGCCTCAGATTTATCTCTGCCACAAAAACTACATCTAAATCCTTTTTCATTCTTTCTCATATCCAACTATTTGATTTATTGCGATTATTAATGAACATACACCTGCGCTCGCCTATTATAAAGAGTAAAGGAACTGGCTAGGCCTAATGTTCGATTCATAGAGGTATAGCCTCCATAATCTAAAAGAGCCTACCTTTGGATTGCAAAGATAGGCTCAATTTATTGTTATTTATCCTATTTAGGCTTTAGAATCGTCCTTTCTAGGGTTTTTCTTGTCTAAAACTTCATCAATTAAGCCATATTCTTTCGCTTTTGGTGCGACCATCCAGTTATCTCTATCACTATCTGCTTCGATTTGCTCAAAAGTCTTACCGCAGTGCTTCGCTAGGATACCGTACAGTTCTTGTCTCAAATCCTTAGACAATTGGTATCTGATCTCCATATCACTGAAAGTACCTTGCATACCACCAGACAATTGGTGAATCATTACTCTTGAGTGAGGCAATGCAGATCGTTTACCCTTTTCACCGGCAGATAATAATACTGCTCCCATAGAGGCAGCCATACTCGTACAGATAGTCGCCACATCTGGGCTTACATATTGCATGGTATCATAGATCCCTAGACCATCGATAACAGAACCACCTGGCGAGTTGATAAACAACTGGATGTCTCTCTTTGGATCTGTAGATTCCAAAAATAACAATTGCGCCTGGATGATATTCGCTACCTCCGTCACTACAGGAGAGCCTAAAAATATGATTCTATCCATCATCAATCTAGAGAACACGTCCATAATGGCCACATTCATCTGTCTTTCTTCGATAATATTTGGTCTCAGGATAATGCCATCATTGCTGATATTGGCATGTGCATCCGTATGCTTTTGGTAGTCATGGAGCGTTTGGCTGTTCAGTCCGAGGTGCTTTACAGCGTACTTGTTAAATTCATCTTTTGAAAACATATGTTGCTTTTATTTAATGAAACACAATAATCTGCTTCAAAGTTTGTAATACAGTACAGTTAGTTCCTATCTAACGTGTCCATTATGTGTATACGCTAGATACGCTATTATGTGTCAGATACAGGCGCCCTTTTTTTACTCTTCTTCTGCGGTCGCTGCTGGTACTGCTTTCGCTTCATCTGCCTTTCTGAAAGACTCCATGATTTGCTCTATTTCATCCTTGTCCACTACCTTTTTCTCCGTACTCACCTCGTCTTTCAAAGCGTTTAGAATCTTGTCGTTAAATGCTGAAGCGTATGATCTATTGAAAAACTCCTCTTGCTCTAGCATCTGAGTGGCATACTGCGTCACTAAGGCATCATCGACGCCCTGACCACCGCCAAACATCTGACGCATGTTTGCTTTTGCACTTTCCAATACATCAGCATCTTCCACCTTGATGTCATGCTTTTCCGCCAACTTATTACCGATTAGTCTCCACTTGAGACCTTTCACAAAGCCCTCGTATGCGTCATCAGAATTATCGACTTGATCCGGATTCTGAGCGCTTACCGTCAACCATCTTTGTAGAAACTCCTTTGGAAATTCTAGATCATTGACTTCTATCAATTTATCGTGAATACTGCGCATCAAGATACTATCCGTTTGCTTAGCGGTCCACTTTTTCATTTCACCACCGATATACTCACGTACACCTGCTTCGTCTTTTATTTCTGTATTTTCTCCAAAGGCTTTCTTGAGCGTCTCTTCATTGAACTCTCCTGGAAAAACTCTCAAGATTTCAGAAATCTTTCCCTTAAAGTTATGTCCTATCTCCGTATCCGCATCTGCCTCCGTTACGCCAAGCAAGTACTTACGCATATATTCCTCGTCCTTGCCAGCCTCTAACTGAGAAACATCAAAACTCACCTCATCGCCTTTATCCTTACCCAAGAATATCTTCTGCGCGTCTGGAGTCAATGACTTATATAGTAGTGATATGGTACAAGCCCATCCGCTGGTCCCATCTTCCTTGACCTCCTCTGATTCTACTTTGAAAAAATCGCCCTCTTCTATATCCTTTTCTACTTCTTTTCTATCTCCAAGCTGCTTCTTGAGCGTGGCTATTTCGTCATCGATGGCCTTCTCATCAAGCGAAACTTCGTAGTGCGTAAACACATTGTCCAATCCTTTCACCTCAAACTCTGGTGTCAATCCTAGATCAAACTTAAATTCTAAATCCTTAATGGTATTGATATCCAAATCCATTTGCTCCTGATCCATGGACGGCAACGGCTGTCCTAGAAACTGTACTTTCTCATTTTGTAGGTATTTGGTAAGCTCTTCTTGCAATAAAGAGTTCACTACATCGCTCATCACACTTTGTCCGTACATTTTCTTGATAAAACCTATTGGCGTCTTTCCTTTACGGAATCCTTTGAGGGAAGCGGTCTTTTTGATTTTATTGAGCTCTAAATTGAGCTTAGGATTGATGTCTTCAGGCTGGAGGGTTACGGTGATTTTTGCGTTTAACGCGTCAACGTTTTCTCTTGTAACAACGGACATTTTTGGAAATTTAAGATGCGAAAAGAAGTTTCGAAAGTGTGCGGGCGGAGAGACTCGAACTCTCACGCCGTGAAGCACTAGATCCTAAGTCTAGCATGTCTACCAATTCCATCACGCCCGCTCATTTCGAAAATGAACGCAAAAATAGTATTTATTAGATAAAAAGCATAGCTCTGTGAGAAAATTTATCAGTTTTAAGAGATTATTTAAGCGCTCCATACAAGCGTATGATTATCAATAAACTAGGCTATATATTTCTTTTTTATTCTGATTTGGGCGCATCCCCTGCCTAGGCACAAGCCTCGCATGGGGTCGGGCTCCTCCAGGCTCCCTACTCGGTCGGCCCCTCCATTTCCCCGCCTGCAAAAAAAAGCAGTCGGGCATGCTTTCGGGTCTGGCCGCTGGCGCGTCCACCTTCCATATCCCTTGCGCGGGAAAAACAGTGGAGAGTGGAGAGTGGAGAGCGGAGAGCGGAGAGCGGAGAGTGGAGAGTGTACCCTATCCATGTAAACTAGTCGAACGTCGGATTAAAACAGAAGAATTATTGATTATCGTTCGTTGAGTTTTCCAACCATGAGTCAGGACACATCTTTTATAAATTTGCTTCTGAAGAACCTTTTCAATTGAACCATGAGCCCACTCTGGAAAGTAGCCGATTGCAGAAATTGGGCTATTTTGGATGAGATTTTTGCTTTTGAAATGAAGTGATGTCTATACAACAACATGGTGTCGCACAAGCATCAGTGGATTGAGAAAACAAAAAATATCGCCAAAAGAGTCATTTATGGTTTCGTGACTTTTCGGAGCGGACTCATTATTCTGTCTTGAACCTCGGAGAGGTGTCATTATTATAATACACAAAAGCAACCTATTACAAACCTCAGAAAAGCTTGTCCCGATTTTTTTTTCGGGAGTGAAATATTGAAAACTAACTCAATTGCCATGCATTGGATACAGACACTTCACAACTATATTTTTCAATCATCAGCAACAATACCCAACTTGATTAATCGCTACGGGCCTAACAATCTCTCCCGACCTAGCTTCACTACTCAAATACAAAACAGCATCACCAATGCTATCATGAGAAATGTAATTGATATAATAATCCATTTGTCCATCCTGATCTATATCACCAACTAAGTATATGGTAGCAGGCCAACAATGTTCTAGATTTAAATCTTTCTCGAGGTATTGTTGTCGATCTCCATCGGACAAGATCAAACCAAAACCATCCGCATTCTTTGTCTTGTACACTTCGAAGTTTAGGGCTTTCAGCTTTTCAGCGCACGCGTCTCGAATCCTTGCATGTTGGGGCTGGAAAAGAGAATCGTACTCTAGTTTGATTCCTGAACCGCGCATTTCTATCCTTTGTGTTTTCATTTTTTTCATGGTACCAAAACATAAACCTAAGCCTTTGTTGGGCATGGCGTTCACGATACAGTTGCTCAACATATTGGGTTCATATAATACTCTGTAACTAATACTAATGGGTTCCAAAAAAAAGCCATCTTCTTTTTTGAAGATTCCATACCAGTTCATGTCAGGATTTTCATGCAATTCTAAAATGCAATCTTTAGAGATGGAATTGATGGCGTAGTTTTTATTTTTCCAAGGATAACCTCCCCAGTCAGGGGCACCCTTTATCAAATAGGCGCTGAATACAAAGGACTCAATGCCACCATAATTTATCTTCACCCAATCCCCCGTTATATTTTTGTCAAAGTGGGCATGTGAATATCCTAGATACTTATCATTTTTGTTGAGGGTATCTCTGACTACATTATGTAGATCTACAATAGATACTGCATCCAGATAAGGTATAACACCCACTACATCTGCATCTAGGGAAGGGCCGCCTCTCATCTTCAATCCATCTGGTGATATCACAGTATAGGAGCCCTCCTTGTACACCGAAAAAGGTGATTTTATTTTTTCTTGCACAGCTGAGGCTGAAAGACCAGGCAAGCTGGATGCATTGCTTGGCGATCTGATTTCATCCATCGAGATGGGTGCTCTATTATTCCTTTCTATTCGTTTTATTAAAGTGGAGTCTTTAGACTGTATGACTGGTGTCTGAGTCGCAGTCGCAGTGGCATTAGGCACAGATTCGCAGGTGAGGAGAATACTTCCCAAAAGAAAAAGAAAAAAGACTCTCATTATTTAGCTTTAAAATAAAGGTAATAAAATTGTAACCACTTAGATGTACATCAGATATATTCTAAAAACCAATCTCACGAGTACGGAACCACCAAAGTTCACCATAAGCATCTTCTATCTGTACAAGTCACCAAAGAAATCTCTCCCGAGGGCCAGGACAGGTTTTGGTGACTTGTACTTGCTAACTTCGACTTTGGATTACTACCGAGGGTCGGCACAAGTTTTGGTGGTTTCGACAACGAAAGCTTAGCGCTAGCAACGACAATCTAGAAATACCTGAAAAGTTACACAAAATTTAACTTAAGCTCTTACCCAACGGTTTTCAAACTCAATACGTTCTTAAAGATATGAAGTCAAAACTTATAGTTTATACACTGATATTTATAGGAGCCATACTCTGTTATGGGTGTAGTGATGAGCAACCTGCAGTTCAACTGGATTGTAGAGATTTCTTATTGTCGCATCTTCAATTGGAGCCTTTTGCAGGGCAGGATATTGGCTGTCGTTCTTTTTATACTCTTCTTGAGTACGAAGGAGAACTTTATACTTACCTAGATAATTATTGCGCGGATATAGCCTACTTCTCTTTTATAGATTGTAATGGAGAGCTCTTCTGTACTACCCAAGAGTCCTCATGCAATATACTTTCAGGAGGCACCGATATGGGCATATTAGGATTTTAGCTTTATTATCTTATTCCTTCACAAATTTTATAGCCTTATACAATTCATCCTCTCGGTTCAGTTGTAGAAAGTAAATGCCAGATGGCAATTGATCTACTTCAATATTATTTTCATATTGGCCTTGGAGCATTTTTTGACCTTGGAGATTTAGGATTTGATAGCTCCAGTTTTGTTCGGTGGATTCTAGGTAGAGTTTGTCTTGGACGGGATTGGGGTAGAGACCGAATGGAACTTCCCTTATATCATTAACACTTACAGGTAAAAGGCTCCCAAAGTCTGTCAAAAAAATATGATAAATAGATAACAACGTACTATCAGTTGTTGAAATGGTTTTAAAATTTGGTGTAGCCAATACAATTGAATCCAAACCTGTCAATGAAATCGAATCATAATTAATTTGTTCGGGACACCAATCGTCTTGCAAAAATTCTCCTCTAGACAATTCAGATATCCAAGAAGTACCAGCTCCACATCCATAATTGCTGATAAATAAAGACTTATCCCATCGTATTGTAATCGGGAAAGATGCTTCATAAGGGATTGTGAATACACTACCTGTTTGTATATTTCCAGAAACAGCACAACCACTTTGATGTATGTCTGATTTTGATTCATATAAGGCAATATCTTCATAGAATAAATTTAACCCAAACAGATCATGATCACAGGCAAAAGGAAGATCTTCTTCAAAATCATTTTCATATGCAAAGAAACGAACGTCAAAACTATCTCTCTGATTCCCCAAAATATTTACCTCCCCAAATTGAGCATCTAGACTATCTATCGCAACAAAGTCATAGCCAATTCTTAAGGTATCTTTTCGCCCTTGACTATCTTCAAAATATAGATTTGCAGAAAAGGCTTGCCCAAATAAACTATGTGAAACTATCCAAATTAAAATACCAAGTCCTACTCTCATTTTTTTTCTAATACGATTTTCTTTTGCTTACAAAATACTTCAGATATAAATTAGATATTCACTATTCATTCCTTCACAAATTTTATAGCCTTATATAATTCATTCTCGCGACTCAATTGCAAAAAGTAAATGCCAGATGGCAATTGATCTACTTCAATATTATTTTGATATTCGCCTTGGAGCATTTGTTGGCCTTGGAGGTTGAGGATTTGGTAGTGCCAACCCTGTTCCGTAGATTCTAGGTAAAGATTATCTTGGACGGGGTTGGGATAAATCGAAATACCATCCAATGGCAATAAATCTTGTGTATTAGTAAAGATATCCACGCTCTCTCCAGCGTTAAGTACATAGACATCTTTATTACAGTCAAAACCATCTATGCAACCATCTGCACTTATTGAATATAAAAATATTTCCTGGAGTATGCCATTGAGTTCTATTGTAGCCTGGGTTAACTGACCAACTCCCAGAAGATTACCATTTGGAAGCTCTATAACATCATGTACATAAGAATCTGCATACGATAAACCAAACAAATTAGGTTCTGTGACTTCATGTGTGAAAATTTTCAACCATTTGATATTTCCATTTGCAGAATCTATTCGCGTAACGAAGGTACTATTTACTCGTGTGATTTCTTCGTGAATGTAATTAACTGAACCAGTGACAACTAAATCTCCATTCTGGGCAATCATCAATTCGGACACAGTATATCCTAAATCTAATGGATAGTACTCTGTAGGCAGTCTGATATCCCATAACACACTATCCAAATTTGCATTTAATTTAGTTATTTTATGAAATGGCACATCATCATAATTAAAGTATACATCGTCCTGATTATCTAGTTCTATATTAATAAGTGTACCAGTTCGAGCATCGCCTTTCTCCAATTTATACTCTTTTAATACTTGACCTATACTATCTATCTTAATTATTTTAACAGGATGTTCTGGTCCACCAGCCCCTACCTTCCTTTCAGAAAAACTGAATACCAAATCTTGGTTATTGGAAACCCTTAAATCACCTATACTCAAGATTTCATTTTGTCCAAAAGTCCAGCTAGAGATTTCCTCACTAAAATCCTGATTAAACCGTTTCACAAACCCCTTGATTCTTCCCCCCGATGTCAAATCATCATAATGTCCATGGATAATATAAGAGTTATTTAGTTGTTGTATCCCTTCGGATAAGTATCTTTTATTATTATCGATACTTAACTTTTCAGCTTGAAATGTCTTAGCATTTAGATCAAAATTAGCTATTGTAATATTGTGTGAAGTATTTACATCATCACGGGTCAACAACAATAATGTATCCTCCTCTAATAATCCAATTGAACCGAATAGAAAATTTTGATTGGTGATATAAGTAGTGCTTTGTAGATTTCCATTAAAATCAATTTCAGAGATACCGATACAATCTATAGTTTCAGTTCCGTCTCTACAAAAGTGACCACTATGCATCAGGACATTCTCATTTTCCAAAAGCATATATGAACCAACCCCTTGATATGATCCTTCTAAATTTAATATTTTTCCGAAAGTAGCAGGCTGAGCTATTATGACAAATGGTAATAATCCATAGATGACGTACAATACAAAATATTTAATCATATAAATAATTTATAAATTTAAGCTGAACCTAAAAAATATTTAGGTTCAGCTTAGAGGTAAATTAACTATCTCAATAAAGCAATCTTCTTTGTTTCTAATACTTCACCATCATCAAGAATTTGCACAATATATATGCCTGGAATCCAAATTTTGGTATTTATAGACAAAGAAGAGCCACTAATCTCGTCCTCAAAAATAACATTACCAGATATACTAGTAATTCTAATTCTCAGATCTTCAAACCCATCTAATTCAAGATTTAATGCATCTGAGAACGGATTAGGATAGGGAGAAAATTCTTTTTGTTTAAGTTTTATAAGATCACGAGATCTTTCAAAGACTTCTCCTGATTCATTGGGTATATTAACTTTTATAGGTGCAAGTTCACCTGTTAATTGAAAATACAAACTCTTTGCAAAACCAGCATAGCTATTGCTTTTCTCCGAAATAGCTAGTAACCCATTCAATTGCGTTGAAGGAAAAGTATAAAAAGGACCTTTTGTTAACCTTTCGATGTTTAACTTTTGTATAACTTCAAAATCAACCTCTGCCTCATTGCTAAATGGTACATCATTCAAATATTGATTTGCTTTGACAAGATCATTTTCTGCCAATATAGCGCTAAAAACAGCAATATGATCGTCAAAATTTTGCGCAGGTGAATACACTTCCTGTGCTGCAGCATAGCTTTCATTTTCAAGATATAGATCATACAGTTGACTTTTTAATTGAGCTAAACATCTATCTGGAGTATACATTTCCAATTGTTTTTGTATTTCACTCAAGTCGCTTTCATAAATACTCAGAATTTCAATTTGAAGATTAGCAATCGCTTGGCTCAAGTCAGTAACATTCCTTTCAGTATCTTCACATGGAGTGTCAGGCTCTTCTGGATCATCATCATTACAAAAGTCTTCAAATGGACCAGAGTTAGCAATATCGTTGATATGAATATTTCCATGTGCATCTACAGCATCAATGCAGTTTTCATATGTATCACCTGGTTCGTTATATATAAACGAAAAGTCCAAATTTGGTCTAATAGTAGGAGATCCATTCATATCCATAATGCCAGAGGAAACGGATCCCTTATGTGTAAAACAATTTCCTGCAGGTGACGAACCGCCCATTTGTAATGCAACCAACCCATAGATTTCAACATCAATATTATTTGTATTAAAACAATTTCGCAAAAAGGATAATTTATCATTATCTAATGCGGCAATTATTCCCTTTTTATTTCCTTCAAATAAATTTTCATTAATGTCGTTTTCCAAGTTTACTCCATTTTGTTGGCATAAAATCCCTTCTTTTTCTTGTCCTAAAAATGTATTTTTAAAAATCGAATAATTGTTAATCAATTCCATTGCAATCCCGGTTTCAGAACTATGAAATGTATTGTCGACTATATTCAGAAAACCAGTATGCGAACCTATAGCACGGAGGCCAATTGGTGCAGTATTGAAAGTATTACCTTCTATAGTAGAAATTTTTCCTGCTTTTGTATTCGTGAACAAGACTTCCTGCGTTCCTCCATAAAAATGATTGTCTATAAGATCATATGTTCCGTCGAAGGCTCCAATACAATGTTCAGAGATATTCTCAAAAGTACAATCCTTAACTATAACTCCTTCTGAGTGCCAATTAGTTACTCCCCATTTTCCACCAATGTGCATACAATTTGTGATTCGGCTTTTATTAGCGCTAGGGCTAAAAGCTACAAATCCAGCTAAAGCGTCACAATTTAAGAAGGTAGAATTTTCCGCGATTAAGATTCCATTGCCGAAATTTTGAACTTCTGGCCAGGGTATATTTGGAGGAAACATTGAAACTGCGTGCTGCCTTGTATTTTCTATTCTCGCTCCATTATAAATTTTTACATCATAATCTGAGTTTCCACCTGTGACGCGGATTCCTCTCCAAAGATCATCACATGAAGTAATAACACCACCATCTACAATAAGTCTGCCCCCACTTTCTATATCAATAACTGCGTCATTTGCCATTTTCATTTCCTTTTCTACTATCAATGTTGCACCTGATTCGATTAAAATATTTCTATCAATCCAAGCATCAAAATCAACATGCAATACTTGCCCTGCAGGTAAAGTAAAGTAACAATTTTTATTTGTATTGCAATCTCCTCTACTGTTTCTTACGTTTTTTATCGATAGTGCTCGATTCACCTTGGCAATTTCAGAGTCTAGGTATTTAAAACCATTTGCACAGCAAGTATTGTTTTGCATTACAGCTTTAACACAACTATTTCTATGCGTCAAACTAAAGTTATGCCCTATTTCATGCGCAAAAGCTCGTCCCATATTTGTGTATAACTCAGGAATAATAGTATTAGGGTCATTTGGAAAGCAATCAGGTCTATCTCTTGCATTCAAGTATCTAGGATATACATTGGAAATTTGGGATACTACAAACTGATTCAAATTTCCAGTTGTTGGAAATCTACCTAACCATGGCCCTATATTAATTCTATCATCAACACATGTTCGTAAGTAGGCTAGATTCTCAAAATTCTTCCAAACAATACCTTCTACAGGAAAATATGCATTTATATCTTTTTCTCCGCCAATAGATGAAATTACAGATTCAATTTTGGAAGCGTATGGTTCTGGACAAAAGTTAGTATCATCAAAACAAGGGGATCCCGTTGGTATAAATCCATCACAACCGTTCGCATCCCACGCTTCTGTATCGTTTATTTGAAAAACCTTTTGTTTAAAAACTAAATTTGGAACTACGTCATCATTACAGTTATCCATTGCACTAAGTTCACCTTGAATAGTTCTCAAAAATTCTTGTCGTAGGAACCAAAAAAAAGTTGACTCTTCTGCGTTGTTCAAATCAAAATTCCCTGTCCAATCATCACGGTATAATAAAATAAAATTCACATTTATTTCTGTGTCATCACAGCCCTGATTCCCTTCATAGAAATTCAATGCTGCATTACCTAAAAGGCCTAATGAGGCACTATGACTATTGGGCCCAGAAGCACTCATCCCACATGCGTTATTTTGAGCCATAGAAGACACAGAAGAAACTAAAAGAAATCCAAAAATCAGTTGAAATGCCAGTCGGCATCTAGAAAATTGTAAGGTTCGGTGTGTCGGTTTGTCGGTTTGTCGGTTTGTCGGTTTAAATTAGACATGTTTTATGTATTAGAGGTTAATAAATCAAGTTTGTTTTTTTTGGTTAGAACAACTAATTTTTCTCTAAGAAAGCTTTAATGAAAGTTTGAATTGTAAGCATCCGTCCAAGTGCATATTGCCTAATACATAGATAAGAATAATCTTTGTCAAAAATAACAAAGAGATGGATTATCAGAAATTTAGGGAAGACTTTCAGCGATCAGGTTTAAGTCAGAAAGAATATGGCAAACAA
>CAKZVJ010000054.1 GCA_937923345.1 uncultured Saprospiraceae bacterium | reverse complement strand
CTCATCAAGGAATTTCCTGATCCTGGTTCATATCCGTGGCCAGGGGATCTTTGTACGCAATTGCTCTGAGTACCATACATACTATGATTTGCTCCAAATTGGTGACCTACTTCATGGGCAAATAAACCCATCCACAAGGCGTCAGAAGCAGTAGCGGTTGCTCCTGTCCAGCCTCTTGCTTTAAAACTGTTTTCGCAAGGTACCCCTAATGAAGCTACCCCAGATCCAGAACAACACCCACCAGGTGAAGTATAAAAGGTGTGCCCTATGTCATAGTTGGCAGCACCAATGGTACTGTTAATCACAGATTGGGAGGTACTCAATTGGGTATTGACAGTAGACGGATCAATACCATCGGTAGCGGGATTAGGAAAGAGTATAGCCGTGTTATTGCCAATTAAATTGAAATGTGCTGCCACTTCATCTTCATAAATATCATTCAACAAGTTTAGATAGTTGTTTATTTTGGCCAATACGGCGGTATTGTTATTTCCTTGCGCTTGGAAAAATTCTCCCGATGCGGCAATAGCGATTCTATAGGTACGCAGTGTCGCTCCATTCGTGAAAGAAGTTTGCGCACTTCGGTTCTTAGATTCCTCTTCTTTTATTTCATCAATCGGCTTTACGCCACAGGTGATTTCACTACCGTCAAACGAACCCCAATACATTTTGTACTTTCCTTTCTGGTTAAGCGGAGAAATGAACTGATGCTGACCATCCTTTTTGATCATAATATTTACATGATCTGCTCCTGTGCTTAGCCTACCTCTGCGGCTAGCATCATTCTTATCTATGAGTATATAAGACCTAATTTGCGGATACTGGCTATACAGCGGTTGCTCTATATTGATGGTTTCATATACATAGTATGTATGTTCCTTTCCATCCAATGAAGGCAAAGTGAGAAGTGTATTGGATTTTTTGTCTGTAACATTTTTAATATTTGGGGCTTGAAAAACTTCACGCTGAATTTGTTCAGTATTCAAATCAATTTTTATGGTATCATTTTGAGAGAAAATGAAGTTTGCAGACAAGCAAAGTAGTAAGGATAAGATAGCTTTCATCAGGTTCAATTTCATACTTTCGTTGGATTAATTGTGTTGAAACAAGTAATAGTGTGTTAAGTTCGCTAAAAAAATTGTTTTACCTACTAAATCTCCTTGATTTTAAGTCCTCCTATTTTTGTGTCCTCTTTTACTTGGTCAATACTTATGCCCAATATGTTGGCTTTTAGCTGTATGAGTTTTTGTTTTACATCGGATTTCGGGATTGAAATACTTATGTATGCAGTATCATTGAAAGATTGTTCCATTACCCTTAAATTCAATTTTTTTACTGCATTCATCAGGGGTGCCATCAGGCCATAATCGAAGTGCAATTGAAAAGTGTCCTCTAGTGTTTTTTCGATTACTTGGGCTTGCTTTAGGGCATCTTCTGCGCCAGATTTGTATGCTTGGATCAAGCCACCGGTGCCTAGTAGCGTCCCTCCGAAATATCTGACGACAACGATCAACACATCTGTAATGCCAAAACTATCTATTTGACCTAGTATAGGTTTACCAGCGGTGCCACTTGGTTCTCCATCATCATTTGCGCGAAAGTTGTTGCCATCCGTGCCAAGCCGATACGCATAGCAGTGGTGTCGTGCTTTGCTATGTAATTTTCTTAAAGAAGCCAGTGCCTTTTCAATATCTTCAGCGTTCAGCACAGGGTAGGCGTAGGCATGAAACTTAGAGCCTCTATCTTTTATGAATCCTTCTGCGGGAGCAGATATGGTTTGATATCTATCTGATTTGTCTGACACGAAATATTATATGATTTCTTACTATTTAGTACGGGATTTTGTCCTCCTTGTTAGCCCAGGCTTGAAATACCTCAATGGCTTCTGCTCGCATCATCTGTTTCATCGGAATAGATCGTTTATCGGCAGGCTTTTCTAGTTCTTCATAAAAGAAAGCGTCATCAAAATGAATATCTGCAGCATCCTTTTTGGTATTGGCATAATAGATGGTATCTATTCGTGACCAATAGATGGCTGCTAGACACATCGGACAAGGCTCACAACTGGTGTAGATTTCACAACCATGAAGGTCAAAGTTTTCTAATTGACTACAGGCATCACGAATGGCCGTCACTTCTGCATGGGCCGTTGGGTCATTGTCTGAAGTGACACGGTTATTTCCTCTTCCTATTATCTTGCCCTCCTTTACGATGACTGCTCCAAAAGGACCGCCTTCATTGTTGTCCATTCCGCGCTGGGATTCGGCAATCGCCGCACGCATAAATTCTTCCTTCATAAATTCTATTGCAATTTAAACTTGATGGGTAAATTGAATTGTACTTTGACCGGTTTTCCATCTTGCGTTCCAGGTTCCCAGGTCGGCATTTCATTTACAATTCTGAGGCATTCGTTTTCAATACTTCTGCACAGACCTCGTAAGGCAACAGCATCTATTATGGAGCCATCTTTATCGACTACATACCTGATAATAGCTGTCCCCTCCAATCCATTTTCTCTGGCGTCCGCTGGGTATTTAATGTTGCCATAAATATTTTCCAACATTTTTCTTTGTGAGCAGCTTTTATAGGCATCTTCATCTCCCGTATTGGTGCAACCAGGGAACCTAGGCATTTCTTCTACTATTTTAAAGATGGGATTATCTTTAGACGAATCTCTAGATTGTTCAAAAAGAGTGTCTGCTCTATAGGTGCCCTCGTTGAGGACGAGACCCGTTGAGTCATAGACTACAAATGGGCCTTCTTTTTGATCGCTTGTATAAGTATAAGTCGAACTTAGACCATGCTTGTTATAATTTTTTTGCACTCCATTTTTTTCTCCGCTTGCATAAGGAGTTTCACTTTGCAGTTCTCCTGTATCGAAGCTATATTTTTTCCATATACCTACTTTTTTATCTGACTCATATTGTCCTTCCACTTTTTTAAAGCCATCATCCCACCACTCTTTGTATTCTCCTTCCTTGGTATCAAAGTTTTTGTTGGTAACGGTTAATAACTGCGTACATTGCTTTTTCTCAGGGTAAAATGTTCGGTGTCTATATTGTCCATTAGCTAGACTGGTAATCACTGTTGTCCAAGATTGGGTTTCGATTTTCTCATTCGCTGGAATTTGATCCTTGTACGATGGCCAATTTATTAGAGGAGCGTTGAGGCTTGTCAATCTAGGGGTACATGCTGCAATGCATGCGAACAACAACGATAAAATTAAAATTTGATAGATTTTCATTAATTATAGATTTTTTACTTTTCTCTTACTTTCCCCTCCGCCCAAGTCAGCATGTCAAGGTATAAAAAGGATCGCTTTTCATAAGGGTCTTTTGATATTTTTTTGAGTTCCACACAGAATGCTTTAAAAGCCTTTTGTTCCATTGACTTGTCTTGCATATTGATGATTTTATTGAAAAAAGCAAGACTTGCCTTTTGCATCTTGTTGAGCTCCTTTACCTTATTCAAAAATCGATAGTTTGACTTGATCAGATAGGGGAGTAGGTTCATATTTTCCAACTCGTAGTGCGAAACGACTTGCATTATTCTAGCATAAGATTGTAGATCTTCTCTCAAGTGACCAGCCTCTAAATTGATAATCACATTCAGTGAATCTAAGGCCTTATTGTAGTCTCTATTCCCCATGTATAAGTAGGCTATTTTGTAATGGAAAACCATGGTTCTGTGTACATCTAATAGGGGAGCATACTTTTTGAGTTGTCTTTGTATTTTCGGAATCAGACTAACCCCTTTTTGAAAAGTCTCCATTAAAAAATGACGGTTCATTCTCGCAGTAGAGATATATAAAAAGAGTAGTGTTTGAGATAGAGGATTAAGTTGGTTGGCATATTTAGATTCAAACTTTTCAAAAGTTTTTAAATATACTTCAAAGCTTTTCTTGTCCTTTATATTATATGCCGAAGTCAAAGTGTAAGCAACCCCGCGCATATATAGTGCAGGATCCTCTTCTATCATTTGCTCGTTCTTGTGGAAGAGTTGCGCCCACTTCTTAGCATACTCCATGCATTTTTTGAACTCCAACAAAATAAAGTGATACCAAACATAGGACTGGTACAAATACACTTTTTCGAAAAAACTAAGGTCTTGCACTTTCACCTTGGGCAAGTTTGACCGAAAGTATTCCTCTACTATTATTTTGTCTTTGTCATCTTTGACATGCCCGATCTGGATATACCAACCATGCATTTTGATCTTGAGATTAGATAGTTTACATGAAGTCTCAATAACTTGGCTGGTTTGAAACGCTTCGTCGATGAGATCTTCTACCTTGTTCTTTACTTTTCTACTCCGAGTGATATGTCGTTCCTCTATCAATTTTTGAAACTCCAGAATCTCCAAAAGTAGAATATCTTGATGATGACTACTGGCCGTCTCTTTCACTCGGTCAAGAATTTTTAGGCTCTCTAGATACATGCCCTTGCCGTACAAGATACGCGCGAAATCAAGCTGTTCTCTTATTTGAATGTCTACATTCTTTTGGATATGAAGTAGCCGCAGACTGACCAATATCTGTTTATATAAGTGCCTTTTTGTGTTGGACAATTGGGTGGGACTCAATCCCTTTACCTTTTTATAAATAAGTGCTTCATCGTAAGCATCTAGTTTGTCTAGGATGTCAAATAAGCTAATGAACTTAGTACTGGTGCTACTTTGTGTCCTATTGGCATAGAGTTTAAAGCTTCTTTTCTCAGACTTTGTCAATGACTTGATCAAAATAAAAAGAGGATCTTTTAGGAGTTTGGACGTTACAGCGATTGAGGTCATAATAAATTGATAAGCAGTTATTTGCATTGCAAATATAAGGAATGGGTATCACTTACAGATTCATATTCGGTTTTTTATATCTAATATTTGCATCTACATTTGCGCAAAGTTTTTTATCAGAAAAATATCAACAAACACTCCTAAATCTATTTCATGAAAAAAGTAAAATTAGAATACATCTGGTTAGATGGTTCAGTTCCTACACAAAAGATGCGAAGCAAGACAAAAATTGTCGATGCTAAGAAGTTCAAGGGAAGAGTTAAGGATTGCCCAATGTGGTCTTATGATGGTTCTTCTACCAATCAAGCAGAAGGAAACTCCTCTGATTTGTTATTGAAGCCAGTACGTGTTTTTCACGATCCTAGTCGTAGAGATGGCTATTTAGTGATCACTGAGGTACTTAATGCTGATGGTACGCCACACCCCACCAATGGACGTGCGACTATCGATGATGATGACAATGATTTTTGGTTTGGATTTGAGCAAGAATATGTGTTTTGGGACATTGATCTCAATAATGCATTAGGATTTCCTTCAGCTGGTTATTTCCCAGCGCCACAAGGACCTTACTATTGCTCTGTAGGTGCTGAGTATATCGTAGGTCGCGATATCGTAGAGGAGCACATGGATTATTGTATCGATGCGGACATCAATATTGAAGGTATCAACGCAGAGGTGATGAAAGGACAGTGGGAGTATCAAGTATTTGCCAAAGGAGCAAAAGAGGCTGGAGATCAGGTATGGGCTGCAAGATACTTATTGGAGAAGGTGGCAGAACGTTACGGAGTAAGAGTTAACTTAGAGCCTAAGCCTGTAGCAGGAGACTGGAATGGCTCAGGGATGCACGCCAACTTCTCAAACACTGCACTTCGTACCGCAGGTAAAAAATCTATCTATGACGATATATGCAAAAAATTTGGTGATAAGAAACGTATCAAGGAAGCGATTGCTGTGTACGGTGCAGACAACGATAAACGTTTGACTGGCTTGCACGAAACGCAGTCTATTGACAAATTCTCATATGGGATCTCAGATAGAGGAGCCTCTATCAGAATCCCGATCGCGACCGTAGAAAATGATTGGAAAGGATGGTTAGAAGATAGAAGACCCGCTTCTAATGCAGACCCGTATAAAGTGGCTGCATCCATTATCCGCACAGTGAAAGGATAATATTTAATTTGAAATATAATAATTTTTAAAGTCGCTTATAGTTTTTACTATAGGCGGCTTTTTTGTTTGTATTGGGCGCATCCCTTTGGGTCAGGCTCCTCCAGGCTCGCAGGTCTGCTCGGTACTGAGCTCCGTACCTCCGCTCAGCACGGGACATTCTGATGTCCCCCTTCCATATCCTTTGCGCAAAAAAGGGTAAAAAATGTAAAACCGAAAAATGGGAATAAATGAAAAACCGCAAAATTTCAAATGTAAAATGTAAAAGTGTGAATCGCTAATTGCTAGACCGGTAGATTATTAGTTTCATTTGTCACTCATCACTCATCACTCATCACTCATCATTCCCTTCCAATACTGTTCATCCTTCTTCCGCAAATGCTCCATATTCCGAACAGGAATACTATCCATATCAGGATGCCCTGCTATAGCTTTACTTACCGAATCTTCTCTGAGTATGTGGATCATTGGATACGGGGATCTATTTGTGTAGTTGGCAGCATCTGTTTCCTTAGCATTGTCAAATACAAAGTTGGGATGGAAGGCTACCAACTGAAAGTATTCTCTCAAATCCACATCTTCGAGCAGTTGATCGCAGGCATAGTACCAATCTAGAAATTCTTCAAAGTCTTGACTTGCCGATGGATAAACAATAATGCTTGTCTCTATGTCTCGGTTTGTCTTTAGTTCTGCCCAAGTCTTACTCATTTGCTCTAAGACCCCTAGCATGGTATCTGAATCATCCAATATCAATTGAATTTGTTCTCTAGGAATATGCTTGGCAAAAGGGCAGATGTTTTCACCAATGATAAAGGTGTCTATCCAAGATTGTGTTCTGGAGAGAATGTGTTCTTCGTTTTGCATGGACAATGATAAGGAGAATTTTATCAATTGTTGATAGAGAGCATAGAACTCGTATCTCTATCTTCTAGTCTATACACTACACCAAACTTTAGTATCCTAAAATCCCCAAGACCATAGGTTACGATATATTTGTACCGCTTCATATCCAATGCCACTTGGGCATTAGAGTTTATTATGGGAGTTTCGCTAAAAATATTTGGAGAGTCATAGTACGACTGTACGTATTCCAATTTAAGAATGGAGTGTTTCTTTATTCTAAATCCGAGTCCAACTCCAGCTTGTCCGTTAGATTTAGTAAGTATATTTAGATACAGCACCAGTTTATCTCTTAATACCTGCTGAAAATCAAAATTGAGTCTAGCTTGAAATAAAGATTCATTTCTGAAAAATATGGTACCATCCGTAAGACTTAAAAGCCGTCTGGGCTCCGAGAGATTGTAAAAACTAAAAGTAAGTCCAAGCTGAAGAGAAGTCCTTTTTTCACGGAGGTATGCATAATTAAAGCTGATGTTTTGATTGGTACTTGAATTCCTGAACTGCGCGTTAAACTCATCGAAACTAAGGCTAGTAGCATTTAAAGTATTGAAAGCAGCTGGCGTGACACTCCGATTTGGGGTATTGAATATCAAGTTAAGTTGATACCCCAGAGAAAAATATCTCGTTTTGTATTTTTTCTTAGCTAGGGGCTTGTGATAATTTATCGTAAATCCAATACTGGTCGCATTTTCAGTACGTCTTCTTATTTCTTTTACATGCTGTAGTTGTAGTCCCGCAGTGATTCTATTCTGCCGTTTTAGTGCTACTGTTTTTTGATAGCCAAGAAAATAAGAATTTTTGATGTCGGTAGGGACCAATAACATTGCATTAAAATCAATAAAATCTCGTATATCACTAAGCCTTGGGAGAAGGGCCCTAGTGAGCGAGTCCTCCAAGATGGACTGTTGCGAAAAGATATTCATCTGAAAGGACTCGTCAGTATCTACACCTACCATAGCAGGGTGATAGCTCAATGCATTGTCCCAAGGCGCAACAGCGGTATAATTTTGTGCGCCTAGTGAACTAATTATACAACATAAAAATAAGAGTAGATAGAGTCTAATCATAAGGCCAAAATAGTCATTCTCATTGGCCTATCGAAATCAAGGAAGAAGTATCTCTGTCATCGTATTGACTGACTAAGTATACAAGCTTAACCAGTCGAGTATCATAGCTTTTATTTCATTGTATTCATGGACGTGTTCTAAATATCACCACCCCCGAACAAGCGATAGTAGTCAGCCCATCTCCAGATGGGCGTGCGCAGCACCGAAACGAAGTGTAGTGACGCATAGCGCGGTCCCGATATGGGCAAGCCTGCAGCAGTGCCATCGGGATGGTCCCAAATAGCCATCAAAATATGCCCACCATCCGTCATTTTTGTAGTATCTTGTATCGCGGAGCAAGGACCTGAAAATAGAACAAATAACTATCAAGAATAAAAAACGTAATTATGAAAAATCTTATATGGATTTCTTTTATATGTATACCGCTCTTATTTGCTTGTAAAGCAAAACAAGGGGTGGTAGAGGCAACTAAGGATGCCATGCTTGAAAAAAACGATGATTTAATGACGAAAAGTGGAGACAATATGCTCACGGAGATTTCTTATCCGGCAACAAAGAAAATGGATCATGTAGATACTTATCACGGGGTGGATGTCACGGACCCGTATAGATGGCTGGAGGATGATCGCTCCGAGGAGACGGCACAGTGGGTGCAAGCGCAAAACAAAGTGACCTTCGGATTTTTGGACAAGATTGCGTTTAGGGAAAATATCAAGGGACGCCTGAAAGAGCTGATGGATTATGAGCGTATTTCTGCTCCATTCAAAGAAGGTAAGTATGAATATTTTTATAAAAATGATGGGCTGCAAGATCACAGTGTGGTGTATCGCACACCGGTAGATAATCCAGATGCGGAGCCAAGTGTCTTTATGGATCCTAATACTTTTTCGGAGGATGGGACGACTGGACTGAGGGGAATGTTTTTTACGGAAGATGGATCTATGCTAGGATATATGATCACAGAGGGTGGATCGGATTGGCGCAAAATAATCGTAATAGATGCGGAGGACAAAAAGATGATCGGCGATACGATTCGTGATGTGAAATTTAGTGGTTTGTCTTGGAAAGGAAATGAAGGTTTTTACTACAGCAGTTATGACAAAGTGAAGGATGCAAGTGCCTTGAGTGCGAAGACACAACTGCACAAACTGTACTATCACAAAATGGGTACTCCGCAGTCAGAAGATAAATTGATATTTGGAGGGGAGCAGCAGCCGAATAGATACATAGGTGGTTTCGTGACGGAAGATCAAAACTACTTAGTGGTTTCTGCAGCACAGAATACTTCTGGAAATCAGTTGTACATAAAAGACTTGCGCGTCCCTAAGAGTGATTTTGTATTGGTGGAGGATGATTACTTTAGTCGTACAAATTATGTAGATAATATAGGGAGCAAATTTTACTTTCAGACGAATGTAGGCGCACCTAATTATCGTGTCGTGACTGCTGACGCATCTGCGCCATCCCAAAAATCCTGGACAGACTTGATACCAGAAACGGAAAATGTACTGAGCGCGAATACGGGCGGCGGCAAAATATTTGCTAGCTACCTGGTGGATGCGAAGACACAAGTCATGCAGTACGATATGAATGGTTCGCTAGAGCGTACGGTGGAATTGCCTGGCATCGGTTCTGCAAATGGATTCGGCGCGAAGAGAGACGATAAGGATTTTTATTATTCCTTCACTTCTTTTGTCTATCCATCGACGATATTCAAGTATGATATCGAGTCTGGAAAATCTACTTTGTATAGAAAGACGGACATTGATTTTGACCCAGACATGTTTGAGACCAAGCAGGTATTTTATACTTCTAAGGATGGTACAAAAGTGCCCATGTTCATCACACACAAGAAGGGCCTCGAGCTCAACGGCAAGAATCCAACCTACTTGTACGCCTATGGAGGATTCAACGTGAGTCTGACGCCTCGCTTCAGCGCATCCCGATTGGTATGGCTAGAGAATGGAGGCATATACGCGCAGCCCAATCTCAGAGGTGGGGGCGAGTATGGCGAGAAGTGGCACCTAGCGGGTACCAAAATGAATAAGCAAAATGTATTTGATGATTTCATCGCGGCGGCGGATTATCTCAAGGACAACAACTATACGTCTAGTGATTATCTTGCTATCGCAGGTGGCTCGAATGGTGGCCTATTGGTAGGTGCGACGATGTGCCAAGCGCCAGATATCGCCAAGGTGGCATTGCCAGCGGTAGGTGTTATGGATATGCTTCGCTACCACAAATTTACTGCTGGTGCAGGCTGGGCGGCGGACTACGGTACGGCTGATGATAGCCCAGAGATGTTCGAATATTTACGCAATTATTCGCCTGTACATGCGCTCAAAAAAGGGGTGCATTATCCAGCTACTATGGTGACCACTGGAGATCATGATGATCGTGTGGTGCCAGCGCATTCTTTCAAATTTGCCGCGACGCTACAGGAGATGCACGCGGGCGAAAATCCGGTACTGATTCGTATTCAGACCAAGGCGGGGCACGGTTCGGTGTCTACCACGCAGGTGATAGATTTGCAGTCCGATATTTATGCCTTTTGTTGGGAAAACATGGGCGTCAATCCGTTCAAATAAAATATTTATCTAGCTGGTCTTTTGGGGCCATCCACCAGAGCAGTAGCGGCAAGGAAAAGCTTGCCGCTACTGCTCTGGTGGTCGCTACGATACAGGGCTCGCTGTGCGCTCGGCCACCTATGCCAAGCAACCGCCCCACCCACTATAGGTGTCTGGTCCTACGGACACACCCTTCCTCATCGCTTGTCCAAAAAATAGGATAAGAACAAGTAAAGTGAGCTAAGCTTCCATAGAAATTCTCTTGAGCGCCTAGACCTAGATACCAATTGATTGGATATACAAAAAACACCTTATTAACAATTCATTAGCATTGATTATCAAGTTGTTAATAGCAATAGAGCGTACTATTTGCTTCCTTTGTAACGATGCCACCAGAAATAAAACCTAGATATCTTAAGTAGTTGATTAAACGGTATAAAATGTATATTTGCCAATAAAAAACAGTGAATCAGACTGAACAACAATATAATGAGGCGGCGGCTAGGTGCGCATCCGTTTTTGTGCAAAAAACACAAGATTATGGAACGGCTTGGCGCATATTGAGGACTTCTTCGCTTACAGATCAGTTGTTCATCAAAGCCAAGCGTATCCGAAGTCTAGAAACCAACGCAGAACAAAAAATTGAAGAGGGTGTTGAACCTGAGTACATCGGTTTGATCAATTATAGCGCCATGGCTCTGATACAAATCGACCTAGGTGAATCTACAGAAATGGAAATTGATCCTGTTGTAGTCGAGGAATTATACAGCACGCAGATAGCCAAAACCAAAGAACTCATGATGGCTAAAAATCATGATTATGGTGAAGCATGGAGAGATATGAGGATCAGTTCCTTGACAGATCTTATCTTGATGAAAATATTGAGACTAAAACAAATAGAGGACAACGATGGCCAAACGCTAATATCAGAAGGTCCAGAAGGGAGCTACAGAGACATAATAAATTATGCGATGTTCGCCCTCATAAAATTATCAGAAAATAAGCAATCATAATCATAGAATATGACCCTTACTAAAGTAATTATCATTTGTGTTGTTGTCGGTTTAATACTAACTGGAATTGTAGAACTTTTAAAAAAGCGAAAGAGTTGGTTGCTTTCCTTTTTACAGAACTTCACAGGATTCTTTTTTCTTTTTTCAGGAATAGTAAAGGCCGTAGATCCATTAGGGACAGCCTATAAAATGGACCAGTATTTTGCGGAGTTCAATGACCAGTTTGCTAGAATGGGTATGGAGACCTTTGCTTCTTTATTTCCCTGGTTGGCTACCTTCAGCACGGGCTTTTCTGTTGGGATGATTGTTTTAGAACTGGTATTGGGGGTTGCCTTAATCATTGGTTTTAGTAGATTTTGGACAGCGCTTATTTTCTTTCTGACAGTTATTATGTTTACGATATTGACGGGGTTTACCTATTTGACAGGGTATGTGCCAGGACAGGATTATGTGAAGGTGGAGAAGCAGGGCATTACCAAAGAAGTATTGGAAGATGAAGGAAAACAATTGATAGCGGATGGCTGGACAAAAACGGCAGACATACCGATGCACTTTTTTAAATTTAGCAAATGGGTACCTTTTGATAGTACCAATCAGAAGGTGACCGACTGTGGTTGTTTTGGTGATTTCTTGGTGCTCAAACCCAGAGTTTCTTTTTACAAGGATTTGTTTTTGATGATACCGGCCTTCATAATGCTGTTTGGATATAAGCGGTCGCACCAGTTACTCACTCCTGGAGCACGCTGGGGATTGGTGGGTATATCAACCGTAGTATTCTTGTTATACTGCATGAGTAATTATGTGTGGGATATACCTAAGGTAGACTTTAGACCATTTGCCAATGGAGTGGATATCAATGCTAAGAAGCAGGCAGAACAAGAAGCGGCGGAGAATGCACCTGTAACGTATAGATTGGTCAATAAAGCTTCAGGAAAAGAGGAGGTCTTACCCATGAATGATTATATCAGCAAGTTTAAGGAGTATCCCAAAGAGGAGTGGGAGATCAATCAAGAAAGAGGAGAGCCAACAGTCAAGGAAACTAAGATATCAGAATTTGAGGTCAGTGATGTAGAGGGGAATAATGTCACTGAGGATATCCTTCTGCATGAAGGTACTTCATTCATGATCATCAGCTACAAGTTATATCATGATACCAAGAAGGAGACTATTATGGTGCAGGATACCACAATGGTTATGGATACGATCGACAATGAGGTCATCCCTAGAATAGTAAGTGTGGAGCCGAAGCAAAAAACAATAGAAAAGTATATTTGGAATACGGTACAAATGGATGCTTATAAGGATAAGATAGTCCCCTTAGCTAAAGCAGGACAAGCCGCTGGTATCCGTACCTATGCCATCACTGCGTACACGACAAAAGAGAAGATCGAATCCTTCTTACAGGATGCAGGGGCAGACTTTCCAATGTATACTGCAGATGACATCTTGTTGAAGACGATAGTGAGATCCAATCCTGGTATACTTTTGATTCAAAATGGTAAAATTTTGCATAAGTGGCACTACAAGAAGCTGCCTTCTTTTGAGGAAATCAAAGCGACATATTTGTAAATTCGGTTCTTATGGGTCGGATTCATCACGGCATTTATTGGAGTAGTTGAATCCAGAGAAAATTTTAACACTGTTTGTTAGTCTTTTATATCAAAAGATTACACAAATAATATTGAGATTCTGATAAAATTAGTTTTTCTTTGCTTTAGATTAAACAAATATAATCCGAACCCAAAAGTTTTTTGAATATGTTGAGCCGTAGAATCATTCGCATAAAAATAATGCAGTTGTTGTATGCAATGTCGAATGACAACGATCTCAAAACCTCAGAAATACTGAAGCTGTACAACTCAAAAATACAGCAATCCTACAAGCTTTATCTATTTAATCTCGCCACTACAGGTGCCGTATCTAATTTCGCCAAAAAAGATAAGGAAAATAGAGTTGCCAAGCTTCTTCCTACGGATGCAGATGTAAACTTTCTTCCCAAATTAGCACTCAACGAATCTGCTGCTTCTATCAATGAACATGCGGGTTTTGGAAGAGAATTGACCATTAATGAAATAGATATAGATCTTGATGAGAGTACTATAAAATCCGTGTATATGGATTTTACAAAAACTAAGGAGTACAAAGAGTATCAAGATAATTCAGAGACCAAGCCCGAAGACGATAAAGTGGCGTTATTAGCGCTATACAAATTTTGTTTAGGTAATGAGCTTTTCGAAGATGTTGTCGACGATAGATACAGTAACTGGGAGGATGATAAGTCACTAGTGGTTGGTGCTATCAAGAGAACCATCAAGGCGCTGCCACTTGAAGAGAAAATATACGAGCAGTTTAGACCTAATCATGAAACTACCCAAGAGTTTGGGGCTGTACTTCTAGAGACCGTAATCAACAAGAATAAAGACTTATTGGATATCATTACTCCTAATCTAAAAAATTGGGATGCGGATAGGGTAGCTATTATAGATATGATCTTACTCAAAATGGCCATCGCAGAATTGCTCAATTTTCCATCCATACCTACCAAGGTGACCTTGAATGAATACGTAGAAATTGCAAAACTCTATTCTACTGACAAGAGCAAAGACTTTATCAATGGGATACTAGATAGACTCATGAAGAAGTTGGAGCAGGATGGACTAATTTCTAAGCAGGGTAGGGGCCTCAAAGAATAAAGCCCAATTATATAATATCTACCTGAATAAACTCAAATAACAAGCAACACAAATTAATCAATTTTAAAGTATAACTATACTTGTATTATATTTATGGCTTCGATCATTTTATAGGTCGAGCGCACTGTTTTACACTGATAAAATAAATACCAAGATGAGAAACAAAACGATATTAATCCTACTTATAATAAGCAGTATTGTAGGGACCTGCTTTTCTCAGAATGAAAGCTATGGTCTTTCGTATAAAGTGATTTTTCCAAAAAATTTAGAGGGAGGTCCAATCAGTGACTTATGGAATACGCAGGACTACTCTTTGGGGGCACAGTTGGCGTATCGTAAGCCTATCAATAGTTGGTTGACCTTAGAGGTTCCCTTACGTCTGGGAAGTGTAGAGGTAGTCAGGCCCGATGATGCTACTAGATTTATAGAGCGTAATTTTGTAGGATTGGATGGAATCGCAATAGCGGGTATTGATCCTATACGCAATCCTTTTGGGCCATATGCCTTGCTTGGTGTAGGTGCAGATTATCAAGGTGCAGTGGATGATTTCAATGTATACATTCCAGCAGGATTTGGTGTCAATATTAAAATAGCTAGAGAGTTTCTCTTAAATGCAGAAGCACAGAGAAGAACTAGTCTAGACTCAGATAACTCGCATTATCAATTATCTGTTGGTTTTATTGCCAATTTCAATCTGCCTGCTGAAGACGAAGAGCCAGTGGACTTAGAAATGCCTGAGCTAGATACGGATGGAGATGGTGTACCTGATTCAGAAGATGCCTGTCCTGGAGCAGCCGGCCCTGCGATGTTCAAGGGCTGCCCAGATAGTGATAACGATGGTATTATAGATAGCAAGGATGCTTGCCCAAATGAGGCGGGACCCTTAGCAACTGATGGCTGTCCCGTAAAAGATCCGGGTGCTATGGCAGATGCTGTGGATACGGATGGTGATGGAGTAGCTGATGATATTGATAATTGTCCAAACGAAGCAGGTTTAGAGCGCTTTTTTGGCTGCCCAGATTCTGATGGAGATAATGTAAGTGATGATAAAGATGCGTGCCCAACTGTAGTAGGATTACCCAAGTTTAGTGGTTGTCCTGATACTGATGGAGATGGTATTACAGATGCCTCAGATGATTGCCCAACTATAGCTGGAAAATCCGAATACAATGGTTGTCCAAATCCTCCAGCCCCATCAGTACCTAGCACTACTGTTCCTAGTTCGCCATCTCCTACCACTTCTAGTCCGGTGATTAGTTCAGTGACGTCGTCAATTTTGGCGGATGTTTCTCAAAATGTAGAATTTGAAACAAGCAGAGCGACTTTAAGAGAATCCTCCTATGTAGCTTTGGATAAAGTAGTAGCTATTATGAAAGAATATCCCAACTACAATTTAGAAGTTGCTGGACATACCGATAGCATTGGTAACTCCGCCGGAAATCAAAAGCTATCAGAAAATAGAGCGAAATCCTGTAGAGACTACTTGGTCAGAAAGGGAGTCAGTGCGAGTCGAATCAATTACATAGGCTATGGTGAGAAGCAGCCTATTGCTGATAATAGATATAGAGATGGAAGAAGTAAAAATAGAAGAGTAGAATTTAGGTTAACCTATTAAACTAAATTCACAAAAAAATGGTTTGAGACTGATGGTCTCAAACCATTTTTTTTGTGTGGGCATTAACTTTTCTGTTCTTTCTTATTGGTTCCTGGAGGCGTGATTTTTGAAAGTTTTACGGTAAACAATACACCAATTTGAAAACCGTTTTGCTGACTACCCGGAATCTCCACCTCCTCAAATCGCTCATACTTCCAAGTTGGTTCGAATGGGTCTAGCCTATATCCGCCAGTGACTCCAATCCCGTATCTTGGTACCCCGCTTTTATTACCAAAGTGTAAAAGAATGTTGATTCTGCCGTCAAACATCAATCTGAAATTTCTATAGGTTTCTATTTCTGGACTGCTGCTTAATAAATTTCCAAAAGTAGTAGACGATGGGAAATCGCTCACCGTGATGAACCTTTGTTGGCTAAAGATAAAATCTAGGGAAGGAGCTATAGTGATAAATCGATTCCTGACAATTGAAAATTCAAATCCTGATAGAAAACCTATGGATCGCATCTCCACATTTCGATTGGAATTGGGGATTCCCAGATTAGTAGGGCCACCCTCAGCACGAAAGAAGGTATACAAAAATCCATTTCTACTGCCCACTATAGAATCATCATCATCATATGAAGTACTCAAGATTTCAAGGGTGTAGGATTCAGTGTCGAAGACCGGATACTGATTTACCGCCAATTCTTGATTGAATTCATCAAAATCTAAGAAGTTCAAGGTGGTATTTATTTGCAGTTGTGCATAGCTAAATACGGAGAATGTAGCTAGGGCTAAAGTCGTTATTAAGTATCGCATATATGTTGATTTCTAATTGGTATTACAATATGCAGTCAATTTCTCATTCATGCAAAAAAAAAGGTTGCTGAAGTGAATTCAGCAACCTTAAAATATAGTGACTATATTAATTCTTACTTATTGTTCTTAAGCTCTGCTTGAAAAGCGTTGAGCTTAGACCATTGATCGTTAGCAGCAAATTTAGCTTGCTTTGCCCAATATTTTGGGTCATGCATCTGGTATCTAGAACCTGCTTCCTTAAGTACATTTCTAAGGTCTCCGATCTTAGCAGTACTAAGACTTTTGAAGTCTTTATAACCTGCTGCTTCTAAAAGAGAGCATATTTTAGGGCCTACTCCTTCTATGACGGTGAAGTCAATTTTGCTTTTGCCTCTAGTAGTTCTTGTTGTACTAGTAGCTTTGTTTGCAGTATTCTTTCTCGTTGATTTAGGAGCTTGACTCGCTGCTCTGCTTGGAGTTGAAGTAGATGCAGTTCCTGAAGGCGTGATGACTACAGAGTTGTCAACGCCAAACGGTGAAGGCACATAATCATCTGCCATCCAATCATTGTCCCATTCTTTATTGTCGATACAATATCTGAATTCGTATCTCTGACCAGGTTCTAACTCTAATTGCCCTGTGAATTCATTAGAAGACTTGCTGAGCTTCACTCCTTTGTTCCAGCTCCAGTTATTGAAGTCTCCAACTACTTTTACAACTTTTGCAGTCGGCGCTGCTTGTGCAGGTAGTGAGAAAGTAACCTTACACTTTTTTTTACCCTTAGTAAGTGTTTTCGTAATTGCCATAACTTTATTTAATTTATTTATATGCTATATTATTGAGTAATTAATTCTAATACTAAATCGAATATTTTTAGTCTAAACAGCTGATTTATAACAAATCATGTTCTAGGTATCATAAACGCTAATTGGTCTTTATATGTTTGAAGACGGCATATATCTTTTGATAATTCTGAAATATTTCTCTCATAATCCTACTGCTCTCTGGATATTTACATTCAGTATATTAGTCAATTTGCGTAAATATGTTGTTGTATCTTTAGTTTTGATTCCAGTTCGGTACATAGTGGCAAAGAAAAAACCTTATGAGTATATACTAATAAGGTTGATTTTTATCTGTTAGTGATCCTGACAAGATTGCCTATGGCCATCTTATAGGTCTCCAAGGTCATTATCCAAGTCCAAGTGCTTCGCACTTTTTGGCCTTTTTTTATGGAGAACAAATCAAGCGAAAAGCTTGGTTGTTCTCCATAAAAAATGTCCAAAACCCCTTGGGGTATTTGGACATTTTATATTCTAGTGATCCCGGCAAGATTCGAACTTGCAACCGCTTGATTCGTAGTCAAGAGTCAATAATATTACTTATCTTTACCTTGTATTACTATTGTATGATAAAGGTAAGCTATACAAGGCTTTAATTCAACTCTAGTACTTTTTAATATTACTACTTTGTTACATATTTGTGTTACGAATGTGTTACGAAAATTAAGTTATGGCATCAGCACAGATTATATTATGGGATTCACCTAGTAGAAAAAGGAAGGATGGCACTTTCCAAGTATGTTTAAAGGTCACTAAGCAGCGCAAACGCTACCATATAGGACTAGGTAAGTATTGCACACCAAAGCAATGGAGTAAGGAAGGCAACAAGTTTAAAAGAAATTATCTAAGTTATAAGGCAGAAAATGAAAACCTTGCTTCATTACAGGAGAGAGCCAATAGTATTCTTAGAGACTTCATAAATGATAATGAACCTTTCAATTTTAATATATTCAATAAGAAATTTAGATTAATATCAGAGACTACTTTAGCGGCTGAGAGATTCGCACAAAGATTGGAGGTGTTAGATAATGCTGGTAGGATAGGTACTAAAATGGCTGATAAGCATAGTTTCAGCGCATTCAATAAGTTTCTAAAGTTATCAGAAAAGAAGTCTCTAGAGACATTCGACTTAAGAGGAATAGACGTACATCTATTGGAGAGGTATGAAAATTGGCTAAGAAATAAAGCTAGTTTGATGGAAAATGAAAAGAATTGTAGTGATACTACAATCGGTATATATATGAGGTCGCTACGTGCGGTAGTTAACAAAGCAATTGCAGATGGAATTTTAGATTCTAAGTATTATCCTTTTGGTAAGAATAAATATTCAATTGGCAACAGATTAGCGAAGGAGTCTAGTAGTAGAGCCATATCAAAAGAAACACTGTTAAAAATAAGAACTTTGAAGCTGGAGGGTAAAGCAAAGATTGCAGCAGATATTTTCATGTTTAGTTATTTTAATAGGGGTATAAACTTAGCAGATATTGCCAGACTCAAAGATAGCGACATAGTTGATGGTAAGTTGTTCTTTACAAGATCCAAAACAAAGAGAACTAATAAGAAAGCATTGGTGAATGCAATTAAACTTCGTCCAGAATCATTTGAAATTATTAATCGATACAAAGCTTCAAGAGTAAATGGAAGTGAATATCTATTCCCTATATTCGATGATGAAATTCATAAGACATTACATCAAAAATATATTAGAAAGAAGACATTCAACAGAGATGTGAATAAGGCACTAAATACTGTAATAGCTCCCTTGATTGGTTTGGAAGATGTTGGGTTAACTCTTTATCAAGCCAGGCACACATATGCTACTGTATTAAAGAAAAATGGTACACCTGTTTCGGTGATTTCACAAGCACTAGGACACAAAACAGAAACAACAACTCAAAATTATCTTTCAAAGTTTGAAAATGAAGTATTGGATCAAGCTGATGAAGATGCGCTGCTATAAATAATGTTAATTATGAAAAAGTTAGAAATCAGATTAACAGATAAACCTGAATATAAAAAAGGACACTTTTTTAGCTTGACAGTTTTAGCTGCACTTGAAAGAACATTTTTAGACAAGAGAAGCCAGCAGTTAGAAGAATTGAATTATACCCAATTTAAAAACATCATAAAAGCAGCAATTTCTATTCATATTAATGTAGGCCAAAATGGAGAAATTAAAAATGATTATATTGAAGAAGTTATTGATGATAGGTTAGCAATACTTAGATCAAGCATTAATTCTAATATGGACGGAAGTGAGAAAGAATTATGTTTGGGCTATTTGAATAGAATACAATATCTAAACGACTTCCATGAATATGAAACTATAATTGAGAATGATTCTATTATTTCAGAACGAAAAGATAGGGTACCGTATGGGTTCAAAAAATTCTTAAGGAATGAAGACTATTTATCTAAGAAACAGTTTGATAAAATCATTGAAAATTTAGATATAGTCTATGATGTTAGCGATTTAAAGCCAATAATACAAGATAAAAGAGCGAGAGAAATGGCTGTAGTAATTTTCGCTTTGTTGACCGAAAAGAGTAAATCTGGCCAAAAACTTTGTGTATTAAACGAAAGGGAAACCGTGAATTATTCTGAAATTTATAGGTTTATTAATTGTCATTATGAATTAAATGTCGGTAGAAAGATGCTAAGTACATATTTGAAAAATGATAGAGTTGAAAAGGAAATTTACAACGAAGTGATAAATGAAATAAGAACAGTACTGAGATTTAACATAAAATAAAAAACTAAATAAAACATAACTATATCATATAGCTTATTTCCAATTGGAAACATGTTGGAAATTTGGAAAACCTTTCTTTTTACTATTCTCTACCTTTGAAAAAAAAGTCATGGAGAATCCGTTTATACATCCAATAATCATTCGATTAGAGAATTTAGAAATAGCTGTAAAGAAGCTAATTTGCTCAATTTCAAATTCAGAGAATAAATTCATTGAGCCTAAAATAGTAGATCTAAATGGTTTGTTAAAGTATAGGCCTATCGTAGGAAAAAAATCCTCAGTATACAAGCTAGTACATGAGGGGCGCTTACCTTACCATAAACCAATAGGGTCTAAAAATCTCTATTTTCTTCTTGAAGAAATAGACAACTACCTATTAGGTAAGAAATCAAAATCAAGTGTGGAAATTCAAAGGGATACTGAAAAGTTCTTAGCCGCATAATAATTTAAATCACTTAAAGATATAAGAAATGATAGTATGTAATATCGCCATAAAAGGCAAAATGATTGCAATGACATCAATTGACAGCTACTATAGTAATGGTATGCGAAAAAAAATGGGCAAACAGACTCTATCGGTCATTAAATATTTACAGACGGTAGATGATGCGAGTTCCAGAAAATTAGCCGAAAAGCTAAACATTGAAAGATCGAGCATCACCAGAACACTTCACAATCTTGAAAAAAAAGGGTCGGTAATTGTCACAAGAAAGGATAGATGTCCTATTTCAAAGCGTGAAGTAAGATTCTATGGTATTAAGAAGAAATAAGCTAAAAAAATGAAGGGCTTAGGGTTGCGTTCTATGCCCTTCACTAAAGAAATAATAGTCATGCAATTTAATATTATCCAAACTAGAAAGCGAACTTATAGCAAAATATTTTACTCGTATTCCACTTCAATATTCTTTTTGAATAATGTAGAAAACGAGTTTCAAAAATTTCAAATATTTATTTCTCTCAACTTAAGGTCTTTCAGATGAGTAAGCAAAGAAATTCACTCTGCGTTCCTGTTTCATTTTTCCATTTAGCAGTAATCGAGAAAGACATAAGGACATTGCAAGTGTTCTTAACGATAAAGCTAGAATCCAATATCAGGCTCAAGCTTGACTTAAAGCAAAAGCAGAGAATTGCCAAGAGTGCTAAAGTCAGTATCTCTACTCTGAATAGAATATTGAAAAAATTAGAAAGAAAAAACTGGATACAACGAGATTTGGCTGCTCCCAAATATTATTTCATAAGAGGATTCGATAGAATAAGATATATGCAGCAGCACTCTTGGAGTAGAGCAATAAAGTGCTACAGATCAGATATTACATCATCTCTAAATGGCTTCAAAGCATTTAGTTTGACAGCATGCTATGCAATAATAATTTTGAAAAAGCAATCAAAGATATGGGAAAGGCATTATTCCTCCCGCCAGAAAAAAGTCGGGCAAACACAGGAGGAGCCTTTCCCTAATTTTTCAAAGAATGATCTATGGGAAATTTCAAATACATACATTGGAAAATTTGTGAAAAGAGATGTATCATTTATAAAGAAATATAAAAAAATAGGTAGGAAGTTAGGTTGCCTTTATTCAAAAAGTAGGCTGAAAAGGATATATAGAGATGGATCAAACCAACCTGTATCAAGTAAGGAGCTCCCAAATTTCATCAAATTCTATGAAGAAAATGAAAACGATAGAAGACTGATTGGACACAAAGGTTTGGTTTATGAGCGGATGAATAGCTTAGTTAGAGTTAATCTAATACTCACTAAAAGAGGAAGTAGATTCAATGGTGCGAACTAGTTTTTTTACGCAAAAATAAACCTAAAGTAGAATACTTGTCGATTAGACAAGTGATCGACTTAGAAGACAACGAGAGAGCAATAGGAGATATAAAGTAGGTATTTGGATAAAATGAGGAAGTAGTAGAGAGGATACAAGCAAACAGAGGATAAGCGGAGGTAATCGGGAATATTCAGTTGGTAGCGAACCTAGTAAACATCGAATAAAAAATTGGAAGATTGAATTGAACAAATGAATACATTAAAGCCAAAGCATTATGATTAGAATTGATGACAACTATTTCATAACAAATGACAATATGAATTGGATACTGAACTACGAAGGTAAGCCAAGGGTAAAGAACCTTATGGGTAAAGTGCAAGTCGTAACGCCTAAAGATAAGTGGTATTATTCCACTCTGACATTAGCATTGGAAGCCTATTGTGGAAGGTCTCTTAAGTCAACTGAAAGGTAAGCATCCGACCAACTACATGTCCATTTGTACTTTCCTGTTCGGCAGCAAATTTTCTAGATCTTGAATACTAGTGGATGGTATTTTTTCTAGTGTTTCCTTTAGCCATTCATACGGATTGATGTCATTAGCCTTACAA
>CAKZVJ010000053.1 GCA_937923345.1 uncultured Saprospiraceae bacterium | reverse complement strand
ACTAAAGATAAGAAGCTAATAAAGAGCGGATACAAAGGGTACGTGAAGTAATTCAGTGCTGAACTTTCTGTAAAAATTTGGGATAAGCTCGTTTGTACTGGTCAATATTTAAAAAACTAAAAACACGAGGTCACTAGCTTAGGGATGTTCAGAAGTAAGAGAAGAACCCCGGCAGAGCTTGCCCCGATTTTTTCGCAGGGCTGTTAAGTTCTAAGTAAATTAAAGAGTTTCTCTAATTTAGCACCAAATTTTATTTGCCCTTCTGTAATTGAATGGTTGCCATTTTTACGTTGGATATTTATAGCAATTGTACTAAAGGTGGCTGCATTGACAGGTGCAAAATTAGCTTTGAACTGATTTTTATCCTCTCCATGTATTACATCTTTAACCCAGTGTAATGAGTTTTCAATTTTCCAATGACCACGGATTCCAATATGATAATCTTGCGCACATGTTTGAAAAAGGTCGGACATGTAATATCTATCATTATGTGATTCTTTCTTGCTCTTTGTATTTATCACCTTCTTGTGAACATGAATTACTCTACACAAGTTTTTCCATTGTTGGGCTTTATGACTACCCTCTGCATCAAATACATGGACATACCAAAAACTCTCTCTTCCATGCTCTTTCTCATATTCTACATGATAATCTAGTGGGGTTTGTTCTAAACTTATTCTTTGTATTTCTTTTAGCAATGTAGGTTGATTCTTTTTGACTTGAATCACATAGTGATTTCCACTATTAACAATTGTTTCTACTGTTTTTTTTGGGCATGTAGAGCGTCTAAGTGCAAAGTCATTCCCAATTCTTTTAAATTTTCAATCAAAAAAGTAACAATATTTATTTCGCTTTCTTTGCTATTCTCATACTTTGCTATTGCACGTACAAGTCCACTTTCTTGGCTAAATACACTTACTACTGCTTCAAATTTTTGACTAGACTTATTACGATTTGTAACCGTTGACATTAATGCTTTTCCGTCTCCACTAACTAAATCGCCTTTTTTTATTGGCACATAATATGATGCCCATTTATTGAACGCTTTTATTAAATGGTTCGAATTTACTCGATTCAATAAATCAGAAAAAATAACATGGCTAGGTATTCCATGCTTTAGATTCAATTCCTTTATGAATATTTCTTTGTTTGCATTCGCAAATCTGAAAATACCACGCCCTCCAAAATGACCACATAAATTGCTTATTGTTATTATGCAGAATATTTGAGGCAATGTTATTCTTAATCCTTGTGAGCGTCTCGGATCTTTGACTTGTGCAAATATCTCTATTAAGCTTTTTGACATATTATATTTTGCGCTAATATATAAAATATGTAGAACTTAACAGCCCTGCGATTTTTTCGGGGGGTGATAATACTATAGCCCAGGGTAGCAACCCTGGGAATTAACGAGGCAAGAACCAATTTGGCGTGATTTTCTTTTAAAAATCATGACAAGTTGAGTCAAAGAATCACCCCGTTTTTAAAGCAATATTATTAAAAATGGTGTGATCATTTAGAGATTTTAAGATGTAGAATGTTTTTTTTCAACGAAAAATGATATTTCTGAACATCCCTTTTTTATTTGACTAAGGACTTTCGATTTACCACAAAGTGCATGAGGGGTCAAAGGGTGTATTTTATTAGGCATACCCACACAAAACACAATAGAGCTACTAATCTTAGACCCTTTGGAAAAAGCATAGAATTCCTTAATTATATCATTTGTTTCAACTGCTTTTCTGTCTGTTTGTATTTATATTTTTTTACAACCTTAGCAATGATGAAGCCTCCTATGACGCCTGGTGCTAGCCAAGCAATTAGTGGTGGGAAAATGGTGTTATTGACAACTACAAATGCGGTGAAGGTAGCAATGTAAGAGCCTCCCATGCGAATAATATGTTGCCTCAACCAGAATTTAGAATCTTGATTCTGCATGTTGCGAAATCTAAGGAAATCGGAAATGCCATAAGCAGTGAGTAATGTGCCGAAAACTATATACACTATTCCTTGGCCCATTTGCTCGTTATATATGGAGGATATACCTAGTAGAATCATAATAAGCCCTGAGCAGCTTACTAGTCCGGCTACCATCTTGTCAATAGTCGCTACGGGTTTAGTAGAGTCCTTGTACTTCAAAATTCTGCGCCCACTAAAGGTTTGGTAAAAGCTAAAAATGCCAACTAGAAATAGGAATAACAGATTTACTGGGTTGAGAAAAAACATAAGTAAGGAAGTAGAGAATACTCCGAACATAGCCCAAAAATAAAACCTCCCGCTTTGCACGTGTAGTTGGCCTCCTTTTTTTGAAAACATAGGAATTAAGCCAGTAGCTAAGGCAGTGAATCCAAAAAATACGTGAAAGGATAAAATGACTTGATACGGAGTCATGTGTACAATTTTTTAAAGGCGGTTTTGTGTGCAGCAACTGAAATTTGCCTGATTGAATTGTGTCTATTGTTTTAGGCCCTTGTACGTAAAGGTATAAAGTGATGGAGACAATAAGCTTATGAAATTTCTTTTTTTGCGTGAGCGGTAGGAAGGGCTTGGTCACGCTGTGGCGCTCCGATTTTTCTCGGAGGGCCACAGGGGGACGGGAGCGGAGCGGACCCCTGGATGACGCGACCCTGACGAAACGGCGGGTAGATTTGTGAGGTAGGGGTGGAGTCAGGGGCACGCCCAAAGAATACAAGCCAATAAAAAAAGAGGCGACTCGCATATACGAATCGCCTCTAGTGTAGGATAGTAATTTATTGATATGGTTTTTATGATGCCTTTGCGGTCACCAATTCTGTGTTCACATTTTTTCTGCCTCGGCGCTTACCATCGTATCTGCTCGTCGTGTCTAGGTAGGCTGCGGCACCTGGCTTCTGTAGTATGTTATACAGGATTTCTTTGGCGCGGAAGAGTTGTGCTTTGACGGTTCCTAATGGGATGTCTAGCTCCTTCGCGATCTCGTCGTAAGATAGCTCTTCGAAAAATCTAAGCTCTATCATGAGGCGGTACTTGAGGCTCAGTTCGCCAAGTACATCGCGCATCAGCTTGACACGCTGTCTTCTGATCAAGGTGTCCTCTGGGTCAAGGATATTGGCCTTGAGGTTGTTTGAAAAGTCGTTGACACTATTGTGCTCAATCGGATCATCGATAGATAAAAACTTGAGGCGCTTCTTTCTGATGTGATCGATACAGTTGTTGATCGCAATCTTGAATAACCACGTACTGAATGCATATCTAGGGGCATATGATGGCAGCTTGTTGAATGCTTTGCCAAATGCTTCCAAGGTAAGGTCATCTGAATCTTCGCGATTGCCGACCATCTTGTACATCATGTGGTACACTGAATTTCTGTATCGGTCCATCAGCGTGGCATACGCTTTCTGGTCTCCGTCTATGGCTTTGAGTACGAATGAGTAGTCCTCTTTTCCTCGTGCGGATAGATTATTTTCTTCTGGTTGAGTTGGTGTTTTCTTGTTCGATTTAACTGCTTTTACGTCCATTGATTTCGTTTTCCTGTCATTAAAAAAGGTGCGAATACTACGTAGTAAATAATGAAGGCTGCGTCCAAAATCGGAATCCAAATAAGCATAGATGGGTCTCTCAATTGCTTGAGAATTTTGCCATATAAGATTATCAAAGATATCATTCTGATTAGATACAAAATGATTACAACGTTCACACTATACTGCGTCATCAGTAATAGTCCTCCTAAAAAATAGTGTCCAAAGTGTGTGGCTGAAAGTAGACCAAGCAGTAATATGTGCTGTGTCTGGTACTCCCGACCAGTCGTCATGTGGCGAGCTTTTTGGCGAAAGTAGGCTTTCCAACTTCGCTTGGGCTCAGAATAGGTAAAGGAATCGGAATCAATGTTTATGGTAACGTTCTTCTGCGTACTCACTTGATTGATAAATAAATCGTCGTCGCCGGAGGCAATATGTTCGTGCTTCTTGAAGCCACCTGCTAGTTCGTACAGGTGCTTATGGTATGCGAGATTTCGGCCGACACCCATGTAGGGCATCTTGGCTAATGCGAATGAAAAATACTGAACAGCTGTATAAACGGCCTCGTATCTAATGAATAGATTAAGGCATCCTGGATATCTAATGTAAGGAGAGTAACCTAGAACTATTTGTTTGTCTCCTTGCAATGATCCTTGCATTTTTCTGAGCCAGACTTTACTGGCTACTTCGCAATCTGCATCCGTAAGTAAAAGAACATTGTGCCTGGCTGCGTCGATTCCTTCTGCTAAAACTTTCTTCTTTCCAACCTGACTATCAAACTCATACTTATTATGAATATTGATAATGCGAAGATAGGGACAATTTATACTAAGTTGTATGAGTACTTCTTCAGTTGTGTCATCTGAGTTATCGTTGACTACTATAACTTCATATAAACGGTAGTTTTGGCTTAGAATACGGGGAAGGAATTTTGTTAGATTTTCGGCTTCATTGCGTGCACAGATGACAATAGAGACCGGTTTTTCCTCTATTTGGTCTGTGTTTATAGGGGTTTTGGACGGTTCAGAAGGATTTTTGTAAAATGCAAGTTTTGAAAATAAGCCCCACCAATACGCCAATTGTACCAAGGTACTGGTAATAAATCCGAGGAAAAGGAGCTTGGCGAGCACGGGATTAGCTTGTTATTTGTTTGAAAATATGATCTGTGATGGTCAAACGTTGTTTTTTGACCTCCTCATATACCGCAGGGGTGTTGCTTTTGAGTCTACGGAGTCTCCATCTGCCGGTCAGATTCTTGTGGGTACGAAAGTACCACATCGCAAAAAAGCCCAAGAGAATAGTTGATATTATATATATAAGGGGGGCCCAAGGACCGAGGTCAAGCATACCTACTACTTTGTATTGTAGCCAATAGGTAAAAGGAAATATCCATACGGTCAAGAGTAGCTTGATGCTAGCGGTGTAACCGGGGTACATGCCTGTTTTGCTCACGATGAAATCGGGCAAGTAGAATGCTATGAGGTTGTTGAGCCATCCCCAAACCGCAGGGATGAATCCAAATAGTCTACCGATAGCTTGCACAAAAAAGCTTCCTTTCTCTTGAACTGCTTTGTCGGTCAAGCCGTTTGTTTTTAGCATATCGCAGTAGTCTTGTACCTGAGTATATATGGTGTTGTAGGCATCGTGCTGATGTGTCTTCATGTCTACCAGCTTGGTGATCCACTTTTTGGAAATTGAAAATTGTGCCGCGTGGTCGTTGCCAAATTCATTTTTGTGGATGTGCTCTAAGATCTGTACTGTCTTGTCTACATCTTCATCTTCTGGGTCGGTATGGAGTAGGAGGGACTGCATTTTGGTTTGGATGTCTCGCGTCAATTTTTTGACTGCCTTGACAGTGTCTTGTTCGTATAGTTCTCTATAGTCCTTGACATCTATAGGATCGCCATAGTTATATACCATATCGTAGCCCGCCAGTTTTGGCTTTTCATAGGTGATGCCACAGGTGAGTATCTTGAGGGGTAGTTCCCAATCGTTGCGCTGCATGGTGTCTAAGGCGATACGTGCTGCACCCGTTTTGACTTTGCGCAGTCGTCGTTCTAATTTAGAAGAGCCTTCCGCGGCGATAAACAAGGTGCCGTATCTCGTCAGAAAGGCTGCACTCTGCTTAAAGCTATCTGCGTTGTCGATGCGTCTGCCTTTTACATCCTTGGGGCGTTCTATCTTGATGGCGTAGAGGCGGCTCAGAATCCAGTTGGATATCTTGGTGCTGAAGAGTCCCGCATTGGCCAAGAAGTAGACATAGGCTTTTTTCTCTTTGGCGATGATAAGTACGTCGATCAGGGTGTTGGGGTGATTACCGATGATGATGCAGGGGGCTGGCGTCTCAAAATGTTGCGCTCCTGTGCGGGTCTGCTTTTTGTAAAATATACCGAATGTAAACCACACGATGGCCCACACTGTATTATATATAGCTCTTAGTATTATTCCGATCTTAAACTTCACACCTTAAAGTCTAGTAAAAACTGTTTTATTTCTGCATCAAAGCTCTTGCCTTCATCAAAGTGAAAGGCGACCTGTATAGGAAGTACAAAGATGGGCATTTTATTGTCAATCAAAAATTTGCGATGTAGTTCTAATCGCATAGCATCTTTTTCGGTGGTAAGGATAATTTTTTTCTGACCCTCCATGGCTTGATAGTGTCTCAAAAGATTGGACATGTCAAAGTCTGAAAAGTATTTGTGGTCTTCGTATTCTAGGGACTTGAGGAAGCCCACTTTGCTTTCTAGATAATCTCGGAGATAGTCTGTCTTGGCGATGGCACAGATCAACAGTACGTCTGTATCTTCTGTCAGCGCGATACGCTGCGCTCCATTGAATAAGAAATACGGATTGGCGTATTGATAGTAAGAGTAAAATATTTTCTGATAAGATAGCGGCGCTATTTCTTTGGTGATCACCGCCTTTGATGCTTCGGTCATGACGGGTGGACACTTCGATACGATGATGATGTCTGCGCGCTTATAGCCGGACTTCCATTCTCGCAATCTCCCGACTGGCAGTAAAAAATCTCTGGTAAATAGATAGTCGTGTTCTGTCAGTAGGATATTCAAGCCTGGTTTTATGGCGAGATGCTGATAGGCGTCGTCTAGTAGTACGGCTTGCAGATTCGCGTTGGCCATCATGAGTTGGGGGATGGCGAAGGTTCTGTTTTCTGCTACGCTGACGAGGATGTCGCGATACTTGCGCTTGTATTGTAGGGGTTCGTCACCTACCTGTTCTGCGTTGTGTCCTGCTTGTACTTGGAGGTAGCCTTTGGTCTTTCGTTTGTATCCTCGGCTGACGGTCGCAATGTCGATATAAGGCTTGAGCAGCATGATGAGGTATTCGATGTGGGGCGTCTTGCCTGCCCCTCCGACGGCGAGGTTTCCTACGGAGATAATAGGGATGTCAAATGATACTCCTTTGAGCAGTTTTTTCTTATACAGAAAGTTGCGAATCTCTACCCCCAATCCATATAAAATGGAGAAGGGCATAAATAGGATTCTTGCTAAAAAGTTTTGTATCATTGACGCAAAAGTAATAATAATATATATGCAAGCCTTACTCTTGTGCGCTGGTCTTGGCACCAGATTGCAGCACCTCACAGAGCATACTCCCAAAGCATTAGTGGAAGTCAGTGGTAAACCCCTGATCGCCTGGAATCTAGAAAAGCTAAAAAAAGCGGGCTTCACCAAGGTCATCGTCAATGTACATCACTTTGCACAGCAGATACGGGATTATCTGCGCGCGGAGGGCAACTTTGGTCTCGATATTCAGATCTCGGATGAGTCGGAGCAGTTGCTGGATACGGGCGGCGCGATTAAGCAAACCATGTCTTTTATTGATCCTACGGAGCCGTTGTTGGTGCATAATGTGGATATCCTCACGGACTTAGATCTGGGAGAGATGATGGCGGCACATTCTTCTTCTCCACGCGTGGCTACCTTGGCGGTGCGTACGCGCAAGACTTCTCGCTATCTTATGTTTGAAGAGGAGTCTATGCAGTTGACGGGTTGGACGAACATCTCTACGGGGGAGACTAAGTTGAGTCGTATCACTACGTTGATGGTGGTGAATTATGGTTTTAGTGGGGTGCATATTGTGGATGCTTCGCTCTTTGATTTTTTTCCTGAGGAGGATGCTTTTTCCGTCATCGATGTGTATCTGGCGGCGGCGCGTACTGCGGATGTGTATGCGTTTCCGCATGAGGAGGATGTGTGGTTTGATGTGGGTAAGCCGGAGAGCATTGGATTGGCTGAGCGGGGGATGAAAAAATAGTTTATCTGTTTTAGATGAAGCCTGTTTTTTCGTGTTCGGAACCACCAAAGCGCACCTAAGTACTTCGCTCACGTGTTCAAGTCACCATAGTTTTCTTTGGTGACTTGAACGTGTCCATTTTGCCTTTGGTGAACTTTGGTGGTTTCGAACGAGTGTGTTTTGCATTCCGCACTCATAAGAGAGGCTATGGCTTCAAATTCTTATAGTACTCGTTCACAAAAGACCGTTTTCCTTCATGCACGATATTCAAGCAGTTAAAATTGAACATTAGACCTTTCGGGGATTTAAGAAGTTTCATATATGTCATCAACTGCGCCTCAAAAATAGGAGTGATAGAATCAACGGCCTTTAATTCAACTGAAATAATATTTTCAACCAACAAGTGACATTTGAGGTTGACATCCAAGTCTTCCCCTCTATAGATTAATGGGGCATGCATTTCAGATATAAAATTGATACCGCGAGCGGTCAGTTCTTTCTCTAGGCAGATATGATAAATTCGCTCAAGTAGTCCAGGGCCAAATGTTTATGTACTTCTATAACCGCAGCAGTAATCTCATACTCCAAAGCCCTTAGCATTGTTTTGGTATACCTTTTTGTTGATACTTTCATTTTTTCGTTATTATTTTATATTCCTCTCAATTCTCCACTCTCCACTTTCAATTTTTTCAAAACATGGTTTCCCACCGCGCACCGCAGACACTGCCGCTGATCACAAAAATGCTTCTTGAGATGCAGCAAAGCCTGACTCTCTGCCGCATTCGCCGCGACCATATCCAGCTCCTTCCAAAACTGAGTGACCCGATTCTTCTCCGGAGAGAGGGACGCTAGGATAGACAGCGCCCGTTCCTTATGCGCCTCATCGCCGATAGAAATACCATAGGCAAAAAGAAGAGGCACCACCCCATTGATGAGGATCAGATCGATCATAGACTTGCCCAAAGTCTTGCGACTAGGTTTACTCTCCTTGTCGAACACATAATGCGTCTTCCAATAATTATCGAGATGCAAGCTGAAGATTTGTCGCAGTTCTCTAGCATTGGCAGCGGCGAGTAGTTTAGAGAACAAAAACTCCGTCTTAAAAATAAAAAAGGCAAACTGCGCGATGCGTACAGTCGGCAGATTGAAGGGACGCATACGCATGAACTTCCATGCCTGAGTAGGGATAGCCGCCAGCCCATACTTGCTACTCAAAAACTGATATTCCTTTTTTAAAGTATTGGGATAGGAATCTACAAATTCTTTTTCTAGCATCCCCGCTTGACCGTAGAGGAGCGCTTCTATCTGGAGGAGATTGTCCTTGTGCTTGGATAGTATCCTCCAGTCCAGACTATGGCAGAGCATCTCAAAAGCATCCGTATTGACGCTCAGCCCAAAACAACGGCCAATATATTTATAGCAGATCGCATTCCAGTCCTGCTCATTACGCGTCAGTTCCGCTAAGATAAAACTGGTCTTTTCTTCCAGCCGCTCTAAGAGTATCCGGTCCAAAAACATACCCGTCACATATTCCGGTACCCGAGCGAATTGCGTATAGCAGGGTATTTTTTTATTGTTTTCTATCAGGTCTAGGTATCGATGAGTCAGGTCTGGATGGATGCGTTGCCTCATTTCTAGGCAGGGTATCCTACTACCATTATTGCGCAGGACAGGTTTGTCTTCTTCTAGCACGACGTGCAAGATGACATTGTCGTAGGCCTGGTCCACTTGGTGATTGTGTGCGTACCACTGCGATGATTTTAGGTGCATCTCGATGTTGCCGACCCATTCCGTACCACCGATGCGGACTCGCCCATTGAGAAAGTCTGGCCCTGCATCTTGGTTATGTATCCCGAAGGATATGATTTCTATCTCTTCGCCTTCAGTGGATTTCAGGGCATGGAGCGCAAAGCGTTTGGTCTGCCAGATAAAGTGTAAAAAGTCCTCTTTCATGATTTGTAGTTTTACCGTTCTTTATAAGACGCTGAA